>JBAVHJ010000368.1:0-3946 GCA_049685715.1 Terriglobia bacterium
GAAGAAAGTCACCATCGACAAGGACAACACCACGATCGTCGAGGGCGCTGGAAAACACTCTGAGATTGAGGGCCGCGTGAAGCAGTTGCGAGCTCAGGTTGAAGAGTCCACTTCCGACTACGACCGCGAGAAACTGCAGGAACGCCTTGCCAAGCTGGTCGGAGGCGTGGCAATTATCAAGGTGGGAGCCGCTACCGAGACCGAGATGAAGGAGAAAAAGGCACGCGTGGAAGATGCCATGCACGCCACACGCGCGGCGGTGGAAGAAGGCATTGTCCCAGGTGGGGGGGTCGCCCTCATTCGCGCCCTCCCGGCCCTGGAAAAGCTGAAGCTGGACGACGAGGAACAGGTCGGCGTCAACATCGTGCGCCGCGCCCTTGAAGAACCGTTTCGCCAGATTGTCCACAACTCGGGACACGAAGGTGCCGTCGTGTTGGAGAAGGTCAGGAACAACTCGAACGAAAACTTCGGCTTCAATGCCGAGACCGGAGAATTCGAAGACCTCGTCAAGTCCGGCGTGCTGGATCCCGCCAAGGTCACCCGCACCGCGCTTGAGAACGCCTCTTCCATCGCCTCCCTCATGTTGACGACGGAAGCGTTGGTTTCGGAAATCCCGGAAAAGGACAAGGGCGCTCCAACTCCCCCGGGCGGCATGGGCGGCATGTATTGATTTAGAACCCTACGGTCAGATTCCAAAGCCTCCTCCTGTTCGCCCTGGCGGGCGGGAGGAGGCTTTTTTTCTTTCTTGATGAACGGTCCGCCTCGAACGGGAGTCACCCCAGGGGGCCCGCGGACGACCACAATTTTCGCAGAATCCAATCCAGTGACAGAGTGAGCCATGCTTGACGTATCAGCGCTTGCCGGACGAATGGCGGGATTCTTTTCACTTGCCGCTTTCGTGCCTTACATCCTGAGTATGGTGCGAGGAAGGACAAAGCCGAACCGGGCGACCTGGTGGATCTGGACCGTGGTCGGGTTCTTGTTGGCCGTCAGTTACTATGCCTCCGGGGCTCGCCACACCATGTGGGTGCCGGTCAGCTATGTCCTCGGCCCCTTGATCATCGCGGTCCTTTCCTTGAAGTTTGGAGTGGGCGGGTGGACTTGGTTTGACCGGGGATGCCTGCTCGGCGCTGGAATCGCAACTCTTCTCTGGGGGATCTTCCGCTCCCCGCTGATCGCTCTTCTCCTCAATCTTTGCATTGATTTTCTGGGGGCACTTCCCACCATTCGAAAGGCCTATTCTGATCCCGGAGGAGAAGATCCAGCCGCTTGGTCTCTGTTTCTTGTCGGGAATACCCTGAATTTATTGGCCATCGAAAAATGGCGCTTCTCAATTTCAGTCTACCCCGCTTACCTGTTCCTGTTGAGCGGATTAATTCTGGCGCTCTTGATTTTCCAGTCCAAGGTGGGGCAAAATCCATCCGACCAATCAATGAAATGAAGAATGTAGTCACAAGACTCGAGGGGGAGCCTCTGAGTTTGAGCGCTTCCCGATTGGCCGAGCGTCGGCCTGAAAGAAAGAAGAAGAGGTGCTTCTCATGAAGAAGCGACTACCCATTTTTCTGGCTTCTCTTTTCACCGTGCTGCTCTTAATTGTGCCCCGCACGATGGAGTATGCAGCAGCAGCCTCCCCGCAGGCGTCCAAAGAGCAGAATAAGGAAAAATCACCCCAATTACAAAAGGCCTCCAGCCCTCATGAGCGCTCTGAGCGTTCGCAGGTTCTCCTGGCAGACGAGGTGCGGCACCAGCTCATGATGCTCCCGTACTATGGTGTGTTTGACTGGCTCGAAGGAGAGGTCCTGCCCGGCGGAAAAGTCACATTGCATGGAGCCGTGGTAAAGCCGACCACAAAATCAGACGCGGAAGCGAGGGTCAAGAAGATCGAGGGTGTCAGGACAGTGATCGACAGAATTGAGGTCCTGCCGCTCTCGACAAATGATGAGAAGCTCCGGCTCGCTCTATACCGCGCCATTTTTGACTACAACTCACCCCTCTTCTCGCAATATGCCATCCAGGCCGTGCCGCCGATCCACATCATCGTCAAGAGCGGCCGAGTGACGCTGAAGGGGGTCGTTGGCCGGGAGATGGACGGTCAACTGGCTTATACCGCGGCACGCAGCGTACCGGGCGTTTTTGAAGTGACCAACGAATTGCGAGTGGAGGAATCCCCTATCAAGGAAAAGGCGAAGTAAAACTGAACTTCCCGGGAGGGATGGATCCGCCCGCCATCGATGGGACGGACGTATGCGATTGTTCTTGGCTCAAGGGGCGCATGATCAACCCGGGTGAGTGGGGTGGTCCAGAGGGGATCAGAGAAGACGCCGTTCGCTCCTCACGAACACGACTGAAAAAAGGGAGAACGGCTCATTTTGACCCGCCCCCTTGCGCAATGAAAAGGTTTTCTTGCAATCCCGAGTTGTACTTCACTTCACTGACAAAGGTCTCTGAGATCCGTTCCCCGTTACGGATTCGCTCGCGGTGGAAAGGTGTCATGACCCCCTGGACGGAGCGGAAGTTGGTGTACCAGGCCTCCATCTTATCGACGCCTTTCGTTTTAGGGTCCACTAGTCGATATCGAAGCGCAACCGGCAGGTGGGTCGATGCATTGAGCAACAGGCTCATTTTTTCACGGTTGGAATCTTCCAGGATGATGACGTCGTATTTTGTCGCCTCGGCATATTCGGTCCCCTCGTAATAGGCGCGGTATTTTTTTGCCTTCAAATCCAGGCGCAGGATCCGGTCAATGAGGTACTTCTGGTTGAGGAGATAGCTTCCCATCTGGTCGGCAACCATTGGATGGGCGCCACGAAAGTCGATCTCCCAACCCCGGTCGCCGTTATAGATCAGGATGCTCTCCTTCTTCTTGCCCAGCTCCAGTCGCTCCTTGTCGGGATACTTGATGTAATCGACCAATACGGCTGCTCCAGTAGTCGAACCATTGAAGATTCGATAACCTCGTCCACTCAAGGTGATATCCTGCACAGAAAGATAAGCATTGCCTCCCAGTACCGCAATCGCCTCGTCGATCTTCTTCAGCCCCTGGTTTTCGGGTTCTGCAACCGGCAGGGTCGGCGACTGGCCCCATTCAATCTTCCCTTCCCAAGGCACGGCAAGCAGGCCGAGGAGCAGTAAAGAGTGGATTCTTCTGATGATCGGTTTGTTCATGAGATTCCTTCGAATCGTGATCTTACTGGAAAGCTGTCGAGCTTCTCCTCTTCGTTCACCTCGAGACCTGACGTGTGAGGACGGCCCGGGTGGGCAGGGTTCCAATTCAAGCCCCTGGAGGCGAGCCCGACAGCCGGAAACACAAGGCCAGTCCCTCAAGGATTAGACAACCTTCCCTACAACTTGATCAAATTGAGGCCCGTGAGCTCATCGGGGCCACGCGAGATTTCGTTGGGGGTCACCGTGACAAAGATTTCAGCCGTCGCTGAGATCGTGGCCTTCATCAGATGCCCGGAGTAGGCCACAAAATCGAGGCCTGAGATCACGATGTGGCAGTGGACAAAGGGCTTTCCGTTCAGGTAGGCATAGTTTCCCTGAAGAGAGACCAGTTCCATCCGATCAGGAAATTCCCGGGGAAGGTATTTCTTCTGGTCCAGATCATAGTAAGCGAGCGTGCTCTTCTCCACCGCTCCTATCCCGGTGATCGAGCCGGAACGAATATGCTGTTGTTCCGCGAACCGGGTGAGCGATGTGATCACTTCTTCACCCGGGACGAGAATGACAATGTAGCCATACTGCGTCGGTTGATATTTCATGCGCTCCGCCTGATTAGAAAGGTGCCGGGTGTCGGGTGTCAGGTGCCAGAAAAGACAAACCCGAAGCCGGAAGTCGGAGGCCAGAAGTCAGAGCAAGAGCACTGGTGATTTGAGGGCTGCTGATTTGAACAGTGAACCTCCGGCAATGGGCCTTTGACCTTGGATTCCTGCTCTCTTCCCAGGAA
>JBAVHJ010000369.1:0-1966 GCA_049685715.1 Terriglobia bacterium
GGTGTTATTGCCGCAGATTGACCGCATCACTACATCCCCTGCGCCGTCCAATGTCAGCTTTCGGGGGAAAAGACTGACCGTAAGCGGTTTGTAATTTCCGCTTTCGACCCAAAGCGGACGTCAGCGAATCCTTCCACTATCCCTATTTGAGTCGCTATGATGCCCTTCCAGTCTGGGGACGAGCATGAAGCGGCGCGAGTCCATCACGCTTCTCGGTGGCGCGGCGGCGTGGCCGCTACGCATCACCCACGAATGATCGCTCCGAAGCGGCCCGTTAGGTTAACCTCACCTTACCGCGGCGCATTGGATAGTCCGAATGGGAACAACCGCCTCGGATAACTCACGATGCTGCCCGAACACCGCGTACTTCTTGAGGATGAGCCCTGTCCTGTCTCCGATGAATTGCTCGGCGAGATGTATCGCACTAGTGCACATGGGCTGCATGAACTCATTGCGACGATTTCGCCGACAGCAAGAGCCTTGCTCGCAGTGTATTGCTACCGCCGCGCTCACCTTGCTTCGATTGGACTAGCGATCGCGGCAACCTGTGAGAAAGACGACCTCAGCTCGTTTGGGGGTAATGCGGGTGCCGTTTTGTTCGAGCGATCACGGGAATCTCCAACGTCATCGTCGGCTGATACGCACGCGTCCGGCCGGAGAAAAATTACTCTCGCCGCAGGACCACTTCGTCAGCTAAGCCCAATCGACGACGAAGTCCCTCTCACCGCTGAAGAAATTGATTGAGACCCGGACGGCTGCTTATGACACTTAGAGCATCGTCCGATCTGATTGAATCGGATTTGGGATTCCCAAGCGGGGGCAAATCATGATTCAAGCTGGCCACTGGGGAAGGAGGCCAGCATCGGATGGCGAAGCCCTATTCGAAAGACTTGCGCGATCGGGTTGTTGCGGCGGTTGAAGGTGGGCAATCGCGGCGGCAGACGGCCAGCTTGTTTGGTGTGGGCATCAGCACGGTCATTCGGTGGGTGCGCCGGTTGCGCGAGACAGGCAGCGTTGCGGCTAAGCCGATGGGCGGCGATCATCGCTCGCGGTTGACCGGAGAGCGGGCCTGGATTCTCGAACGCATCGGGGCGGAGCCCGATCTGACTGTGGAAGAATTGCGCAGCGAGTTGAGGGATCGTGGAGTCGTCGTCGGTCACGGAACGGTGTGCCGCTTTTTCGCGCGTGAGGATATGACGTTCAAAAAAAAGCGTGCATGCAGCCGAGCAAGAGCGGCCTGACGTCGCCGAAGCACGTCGGCAGTGGAAGGATGATCAGGCTAGGCTCGACCCTGCAAAGCTCGTCTTCGTCGATGAGACCGGCGCATCGACCCAGATGGCGCGTCTTTACGGACGCGCCAGGCGCGGTCGCCGGGTCGTCAGCCGCATTCCCTGGGGACACTGGAAGACCGTGACCTTTGTGGCCGGGCTTCGGCTGGACGGGATCACCGCCCCCTTTGCCATCGATTGCGCGATGAACGGAGCTGTCTTCATCGAGTACCTGCGGCAATGCCTGGTTCCAACCCTGCGGCCGGGCGACATCGTTATCATCGACAATCTGCCCGCTCACAAGCGGAACGAGGTGCGCGAAATTATCCAAGCAGCAGGAGCTACATTGCGCTATCTGCCGCCCTATAGTCCCGACCTCAATCCGATCGAGCAGAGCTTCGCAAAGCTCAAATCGTACTTGCGAAAGCACAAGGAACGTACCATTAGCACAAGGAACGTACCATTCCCGATCTCTATGATCGGATCGGACGCGCCCTCGACACCTTCGAGTTGAACGAATTCCCAAACTACTTCAGAAACTCAGGATACGCGCCAACCTGATCGGATTCTGCTCTAATTTCCGCGAATTAAATAAACACGGGGGCGCGGCAAAATTTGTCCGCTATCGGAGTAACAACGGACAAGGGTGGATTTTTGCCCGTGATGGATTGTCCATACCGATACTGTTGAAAAAGGAT
>JBAVHJ010000370.1:0-2686 GCA_049685715.1 Terriglobia bacterium
GTGTATTCCAAGAGCCAAATACTGTATGGATTGAATTTTGCCAAGGAGGCGATCAAGAAACAAGATTATTCCATTTTGGTCGAAGGATACCTCGACGCCATCGGATTGAGCCAGGCGGGAGTCCCCAATGGGGTCGCTTCCTGCGGTACGAGCCTTACTGAAAGCCAGGTACGACTCATGGCCCGGTACTCGCAGAACATCATGGTAAATTTCGATCCGGATTCCGCCGGCGTTTCGGCCGTTGAACGATCTTTGAATTTGTTGCTGGAGGACGGGTTTCAGATCAGGGTATTGACCTTACCCAAGGGCAATGACCCCGATCTCTTTATTCGTAATTTTGGCGTGGAGGAATACCGGCGTCAGCTGAGACAGGCCCCCTTTTATCTCGACTATCTGATCGAAAAAGCCCGCGAAAAGGTTCTTCCCGGGTCGAGTCGCAGCAAGGCCGAGGCGCTGAACTGGTTACTACCTTACGTTTCCCGTGTCAGCAATTCCATTGAACGCATGGAAATGGCACAAAAAGTGGCCGAAAAACTCGAGATCGATGATCCCCTTGTACGCTCGGAGCTCAAGCGCGCCGTCCGGGTGCGCCAGTCCCAACTCCAGAAGAATGTTATTGATCGGGAGACTCGATTGAAACCTGTCGAAATCCAGATTTTGCAGTCCGTCATGGGTGATGAAAATTTGGCGAAAGAGCTGCTTTCTTTCTGCCAATCCGCATCCTATTATGGTGGTTTGGCGTCAGAACGCATTTTTGAGGCAGTCCTGATCACCCTGAAGGAGGACGAGTTCCTTGACACGGATCGAGTCCTCTCCCGCTTAACTTCGGAAGAGGACCGCGAGCTATTCATGAGGATTCTCTATGAAAATGTCGAGCCCCTCTCGCATGATCACTTTGTGAATTGCTTGGATGCGCTAAAACGTCATTATTTGGAGAGAGAAAAGATCGCCTTGCAACATCAGATTAGGGATGCGGAGTCGCGTCGCGATATGGTACAACTCAAGGAATTATTGCAAAACCAGCAGAAATTGACACGTGAACTGGCCGATCTCTCCCATTAACGCGGGAGAGATACTAAAGTGAAAGGAGTTTTTTGACGAAAAGGAAGGGGTGACCTGAATCGACAGTTTTTGGCGTCGCCACCGGGGCGGCATTTTTGCCGAATAGGAATCGGCCTAAGTGGGAAGTGCTCGATTTAACAAGGAGCAAAAACATTGGGTATCGAAGATAAGTACGATCAAATTAATAAATTGCTGAACCTGGGCAAGGAGAAGGGCTACCTCCTCTACGACGAGGTCAACGATATGCTCCCCGACCAGGTTAATTCGCCTGAAGATATCGAAGACATTTTTAACGTATTTGGAAATGCTGGAATCGAGGTGCTTGAAGGAGAACCCAAGTCTCCCCTTCCTGAGAAGATCGAGTTTGAAAAGAAATTTGAAGAGCCTTCTGAAGAGGTGGAACTCGACCTGACGCCGGGGGCCCTGGATAAGACCAATGACCCGGTTCGAATGTACCTCCGCGAGATGGGGGTTGTGCCTCTGCTGACCCGTGAAGGCGAAGTGGAGATTGCCAAGCGCATCGAGCGAGGACAGATGGCCGTCATGAAGGCGCTCTCCCGGACCCCTTTGGTCGTAAAGTCCATTATTGCCCTGGGAGAAGACTTGAAAAAGGGGATTCGATCCGTCAAGGAGATCACGGCGTTCAACGACGACGAGATGACCGACGAGAAGGTTGAGGAAAAACTCCGGGAAATCGTCAGGGCCATTGATCAGATTAACAAAAAATTCAAGGAATCAGTGGCGCTCAGAGCCAAGCTGGACAAGGTGGTCCGCACGCGTAAGTCGCGCCGCCTGATTCGAAAATATCGATGGGAGCTCGGCCGTTCCATCGTCAAAATCTCGATGGCCATTCGGGCCGTCGAGTTCAGTCATTCGGAGAAGAAACGGCTGATTGACAAGAAGATCAGGAACACGCTCGACCTGATGAGACAGCCGTATCGCGAGATCCAGAAGCAGGAGAAGAAACTCAAGCTCTCTCGAAAAGCGGCGGCGCGGGCCAAGATCACCAAGGAGATGCGGGAACTCAAAGGAAAACTGGGGCAGATCGAAGTTGAGGCCCAGGCGTCGTACGAAGAACTCAACCGGACCCTGCATTCCATCAACCGCAGCGAGCGTTTGGCGGAGCTGGCAAAGCGCGAACTGGTTGAGGCCAATCTCCGGCTGGTCGTCTCCATCGCCAAGAAATACACGAACCGGGGACTGCAGTTTTTGGATCTGATTCAGGAAGGCAATATCGGTTTGATGAAAGCGGTCGATAAATTCGAGTACAAACGCGGGTACAAGTTTTCGACGTATGCGACCTGGTGGATTCGGCAGGCAATCACGCGCGCCATAGCGGACCAGGCCCGGACCATTCGTATTCCCGTGCATATGATTGAGACGATCAACAAGTTGATCCGGACCTCGCGTCAACTGGTGCAGGAATACGGGCGCGAGCCGACTTCCGAGGAGATTGCGAAGCGAATGGATCTGCCCGTGCAAAAGGTCCGCAAGGTCCTGAAAATTGCCCAGGAACCTATTTCCCTGGAAACCCCGATTGGAGAAGAAGAAGATTCCCATTTGGGCGATTTTATCGAGGACCGGGGCATCGTCTCTCCGGCCGAAGCGGTCATCAACCTCAACC
>JBAVHJ010000371.1:0-3471 GCA_049685715.1 Terriglobia bacterium
CTTGATGATCTTGAGGAGAAGGGGCCATTCACTGCCGAAGAAGTATCCCGCCAAAGAGATTGCCGTGGCCCACAGCACCGCGCCGGAAAAATTGAACAGCAAGAAACGAGACCAGGGCAGTTGGAGCACCCCCGCAAACGGTCCGGCGACAACACGAAGCCCGGTAATAAACCTGGCAAAGAAAACCGTCCAGGTTCCATAGCGCTGGAAAACCGCCTCGGCTTGCTCAATATGATGTTTCCGGATGAAAAAACGCTTGGCGTGCCGTTCCAGAAAGGGGCGGCCCCCCCGGCGTCCAATCCAGTAACCTAGGTTATCTCCCAGGGTGGCGCCGCAAATGGCAATGATGATAATCCACTCGATCTTCAGTTCCACGGCATTGCTGTGAGCCGACAGGAAACTGGCCACCAGCAGGACCGTTTCGCCGGGTACGGGGATTCCCGTGTTCTCGAGCATGACTCCGAAAAAGACGGTCCAGTATCCATACAGGACAAAAAGATGAACCATCTCTTGGAAGACTTGTTGCATGGATGTGGCAGATCCTACTTAAGACTTGCGGGGCGATATGTCACAAGCCTACCGAAGCGCCCTGATTGTACCGATTTACCGGGAAAATTCAATCAATCAATCCCCAGCGCAGGGCCTCGGGTGATGTGCAAGGCCGCGCCATTTCGGTTGAATCGATTCGAATTTCCATGATAGGATGCTTGCTTTTCGCCCGTTCATGAATTCTCAGTAAGACCATCATCTCTCAATTTCGATCTCGAATTCACTTGTCCTGAAAGGAGTTACGCGTGAAGGTCTACGAGGGGGCAAATATTCGCAATCTTTGTTTTGTCGGACACGGGAGTTCAGGCAAGACCTCGATTGTCTCAGGTTTGCTGTTTACTGCGGGGATGGTGAACCGGCTGGGTCGTGTCGACGAGGGAACCACCGTCACGGACTACGACGAGGAGGAGATTGAACGGAAGATCACCATCAGCACCTCAATGGCCTACGCGGAATGGAATAAGGCCAAAATCAACTTCCTTGACACTCCGGGATACGGGTTTTTCATCAATGATACGCGAGCGGCGCTGCGCGTGGCCGACGCGGCAGCGGTCGTCGTCGATGCGGTGGCCGGTGTCGAGGTGCAAACTGAAAGGGTATGGTCTTTCGCAGATGAATTCAGCCTTCCCAGATTGATCATCATGAATAAGCTGGATCGCGAGCGGGCCAGTTTTGAACGCTCCATCGAATCGATCCGGGAGAACTTTGGCCGCGCTGCCATCGCCATCCAACTTCCCATTGGTCTTGAAAAGGCTTTTCGCGGGGTCATCGATCTCGTCAGCTTGAAGGCCTACCTTTATGACACGACGGGAAGCGGCCAGGCAACGGAGAGTGACATCCCAGGGGATTTGCAGGAAGCTGCGCAAAAGGCGCATGAGGCGCTTGTGGAACAGGTGGCCGAGGGAAATGATGCCTTGATGGAAGAGTTCTTTGAAAAGGGAACCCTGCCCCTGGAAGATCTTGAAAAGGGTCTGAGACAGGCGATCGCGGAGCGCCGGATTGTGCCAGTCCTTTGTGCTTCGGCGAATTTCAACATCGGCGCACAAAACCTGCTCGAGGCCATCGTTACCTACATGCCCGCAGCAAATGCCCGGCCCGTGGCGGGATCTGAATCCTCCCAGGAAGAGAAAGAGACCACGCGCAAAGTGGCGGACGATGAGCCGCTTTCCCTATTTGTCTTCAAGACCGTGGCAGATCCCTTTGCCGGCCGCGTCACCTACTTCCGGGTGTATTCAGGGGTTCTGAAGAATGACGCGACCGTCCAAAACCTCACCCGCGGGTCATCCGAAAAGATGGCGCACATTGGCATCCTGCAGGGGAAGAACACGACGGCGGTTGCGGAGTTAAGAGCGGGAGATATCGGGGCAGTCGCCAAGTTGAAGGATACTGTGACGGGCGACTCGCTGGGGGACAAGGCACATCCGATTTATTACAAGCCGGTCAAGTTTCCTGAGCCCGCCATTGCCTTTGCCATTGAGCCGAAGTCGCGCCAGGACGAAGACCGGATTGGCACTTCCATTCACAGAATCCTGGAAGAAGACCTCGCGCTTCGGTTCAGCCGGGATCCACAGACACATGAACTCCTGCTTTCCGGCACCGGGCAGCAGCACATTGAAATCATCGTCTCCCGGTTGAAACGTCGGTACCAGGTGGAAGTGAAATTGAAGACCCCCAAAGTTCCCTATCGTGAGACGGTCATCGGGAAAGCTGATGCGCAGGGCCGTCACAAGAAACAAACCGGGGGCCACGGGCAATACGGAGACTGCAAGATCAAGATGGAGCCGCTCCCGCGGGGCCAGGGCTTCGAGTTCGTGAATGAGATCTTTGGAGGCTCCATTCCGAGGAACTTCATTCCGGCAGTGGAAAAAGGGATTATCGATGCCGCTTCCCGTGGTTTTCTGGCGGGATATCCGGTGGTCGATTTCAGGACCATCCTCTACGACGGCTCGTATCACGATGTCGACTCCTCGGAACTGGCCTTTAAGATCGCGGGTTCGCTGGCATTCAAGAAAGCGATGGAACAGGCCAAGCCCGTATTGCTCGAGCCGATCATGAATGTAGAGATCATTGCTCCCGAGCAGTATGCCGGCGACCTGATGGGAGATTTGAACTCACGCCGCGGGCGAATCCAGGGCATGGATTCCCGCAGTGGAAATCAGATTATCAAGGCCCAGGTCCCCATGTCGGAGATGCTGACCTACGCGCCCGTTTTGACCTCCGCCACGCAGGGCCGCGGCAGCTACTCCATGGAATTTTCGCACTACGACATCGTTCCCAGTCAGATCTCACAGAAAATCATTGAGGCTGCCAAGGCGGCAAGGGCTGGAAAAGAAGAGGAGGAGGAAGAAGGCTGATCCGGCCTTCTTCTCGCCCCATCACCTTAGGATCCTTTTTCCTCCCCCATCTCCCCGCTCAACTCACGATGGGAGTCCTTTCAAGGTCGGAATCCTCACTCCCGTGGCTGCGCCCGGAGGTGGTGGCCACGAGAAACTCTGCCCGCCCGCTCGCTGTTTCCTCTTTCCCTGAGACTCACTCCGCGCTATGATGACAACGTTGATGATGTTTTAACCCTTCCCCCGGATCGGCTCCCTTAAACTCAATGGACGACCTGACTGCGCTCAAGGACCAGCTCGAGTTGTTTCTGCTCGCTCATCCTCAAACCATCGTCTGTGACACCCGGTCCGGCATGGTCAAGCTTGAGGATTCGCATTTCTGTTTTGAGATTCAGTTTGGGAAACTCCTCTTCACACTTTGGAACTCAGACCAATCTTTTACGCGGCGAATTTGCAGTCTGGAAGAATGCGAGAAGAACCGTCTGGTTTTGCAAGCCGCCTATGGAGGTTCTCCTCCCTTTGCTCTGGAATTCGATGCCACACACTCTTCAGAATCACTGCTGGAAAGGAAAACCGCGCGTAGGAGATT
>JBAVHJ010000372.1:0-11942 GCA_049685715.1 Terriglobia bacterium
GTTCTTACTCGGTCGCCCCCTGAGACTTGCGCCACAGGCTACGATTATTCCAGCCCGATAAATCGGGCTTTGGCCCCAAACGTTGTTATCCCATATTTCCCTCTTCAACTCCAGCTACAAACCTTCGGACGTCCGTCGTCATCTATGTTCATCCAGGTTTGAACGCGATAAAGACGCTCTGGAGGGCAACACGCTATGGGTGAGAGACAAAATGAGCCATTTCAGCTCTCGTTCAACGGTTCTTTGAGGGTCGATTTCCGGGGATCGCGGGTCCCCTCTGACGGCGGCCTCATTCTGGTTTGGGAGTTGGACAAACGGTTGGGATTCAGTGAACTCATGGGACAGCATCTGACTGATTTGTGGCGGGGAAAGAATACTCACTCCCGATGGCGGACTTTCTGCGCCAGTCGGTCTATAGCCGCTTGGCGGGTTACGAAGATATGAATGATGCGGAATGGCTCTCACAAGATCCGACCTTCCGGCTGATCGGTTCGGAGAAGATATGGGAGCGTGGCGCGCCACGGACATCGCGGAGTTGCTGACCCGCGGCCTGGAGGAAGGCCGAGTCATAAGCCGGTTGTCTCGTACAAGAGCTTTCTGTATCAGGCAGCCAGTTGGAAAACGGCGCGAAGAGTGGTGGGCAAGGTGGAGTTCCACTTTAGGGGAGTTGTTCCCTCGAGTAGGTTTCCTTGTGACGAACCTGACGCTGCCGGGTCGGGCGGTGGTGCGGTTCTACAACAAGCGGGGGATCGCCGAGCAGTGGATCAAGAAAGGCAGGCAAGCGGTCAAGATGACGCGGCTGAGTTGCCATCGCTTCCGGTTGAACGAAGTGCGGCTGTGGCTGAGCGTGATCGCCCATAGCCTGGGGAACCTGCGGCGGCCGGCTGGCATTGCCGCACAGGGTCGGAAACTGGTCGCGGACGAGTTTACAGCAACGGCTGGTGAAGACGGGCGGAAGGTTGGTGAAACATGGCCGCTATTATTGGCTGCTGTTGGCGGAGAGTCATCTGACGAGACGTTTGTTTTCCAGCAGGCTGAGGCGGATAGCTGGGTTGCCGCTTCCGTCGGGATAGCTTAAGCTGTGGCACGCAGGAAAACGACACCGATTATCCCCAGGAATGGAGAGTTGTCTGAAAAAGCTGGTCCTGGAAACCACGGCGACAGGCTTTCAGGATCAGGAAAAGGGCGGTTGGGAGCCAGTGGGACCATCTGGGAGAAAATATTGTGCTCGGAGGGCCAAACTGGAGGCAAACAGGTGTATACTGCCAATAGCGGGGAGGCCAAAGGACTAATTGCGCCTCAAGGGGGGACAAATGTTTCACCGACAGACTCTTCTCGGTGTTTTCGCGATATTTCTTCTTTCTTCCAGTCTTGTCAGTTTTGCTCAGGCCGTTCCACATTTTATTTTGAGCGGAACGACCACGTTGGTTCGCCAACATGGACAATCGGAGGTGGTGGGCGACCTCACCTTGACCTGTGTGGTGCCGGGAACATTCCCGGCCGGCTCCTCGTTCGCAGTTCATTATTCGCCCATTTTCGCAGTGGTCAATGCGGCCGATGTGACAAATTCTTTTGTGGTCGCGAGCGGGGAGGAGCCGAATGCAAGGGCGGGTTATGTTGAAAGCGAAGGGTCCGCTGGTATAACCATCGGGGGCGCCACTTTGAACTTGGCGGATTCAACGAGTCTCAGCATCCGGCTCTCCGGCACTGCCTCCGTCGGGGACATTATTCGTGTCCTTGGAATTCGAGTGAATGTGGGGGAGGCGCAGATTGCCGTGGGGACGCAAGTGTTGGCGTTTATTACTGTCAATCCCCCGAATGCTTTTCAGATCGACAACACAAATACTTTCCCGGTGGCGTTTACGCAGGATGAGATGAGTGTCAGTGTCATTTCCGGCGCTCCGATCTCGGTGTGTGTCCCCGGCTCCAGCGGGACAGGAGTTGTCAACATCATGGAGAAATTTGCATCCGCTTTCTCTACGCCGAGCGATGAAAACGATTTACAGCACAAACCTTCATCGCCAGCGGCCAAGAGGGCCAGCCTGGGAACTCAAATCGAGATCACGATTAAGGACTTGTTGCCGGGAGTCCAAGTGTCGGTCCATCCCACGGTCGTGGGGACAAATGGGATCTTGAAATTGAACCTGGTAGCCGGTTCGCCGTCCAGTTTCATGGATACTTCAACCTCCAATCTGATCACGGTGTCCTTCCTCTATGAAGTCATCGCTGACGATCCAGTGAATATTGAACAGGTGCAGATCCCCGTCACATTCACCGCGGTGGCCATCCCATTCCCGCCGGTTTTGGGAACCATGTTGACCCAAGTGAAGTTGGGGCCAAACGCGGGAACCCAATTCATATCGACCATCCCCTCCACGGACATTCTCAGCTTCGCCCATGTTCCCATCCTGGGAGAAGCCCCCGGGAATCCTGCGCCGGAACCCTTTACCCCCACAAAAGTGCGCCGGACTGAGGCGGGTAGATCGGACCACGAAATCATGACAGGCCCTCTCTCCCCGACTCCCAAAAATTGACCCTCCTCAGAAGGATTTTGAGATTTCGAACTTAAGACTGTGCAGATGTTTCAAAGCCAGGTAATTCGAAACCCCATCCCACACCGTTTTTCTGTCATTAAACATATCGACAAAAATCCGGCTGTGGTTCAAACAAAACCAAGGATTCGGTTGTGTAGAAGGTGATGCGTTCTTGGTGGAAAGTCTTAAGGCCTGGGAAAGGCAAGGTGGGGGGAGTGGGGAAATGGGGTCTCGAAAATAAGGCTTGCTATGTCCTCCTGCCAATGAGCACGCGATTATCAGGCCCCTTCGAAAAATCGTGTGGTGAAGGTGCCTAAACTACGAATCGAACGTTATACACGAGCGCGAAGACTAGAGGGCTACCTCCATCCCGATTACGCACACGAAAGCCGGGAGCGTCTTCTTTTCATGCGTGGCAAAGCTCGAGCGGCGGTCTCCAAACGCTCCATTCCGGCCCCCGATAAATCGGGGTGGACAATCCTTGAGGGACGGGAATACGTCTTCCTCCGGTTGAGGCCGGGGGTTGGAAGTTTTGAATCCCGGTGAGAACGGCAGTAGAACAAATTCAAACATCTCTGGTTAACTTTTCAAATGGAGGGCAAGAAAAAGAGCGGGTCGAAAAATTCGCCACCAATCAACCACGGCGCGCATCTTGGTATACGCTAGCGGGTCATTCTCATGCGGGTAAACGATCGTGACCGGGGCTTCCACAACGTTGTGTCGGCGTCGGACCGATTTGAAAAGCAAATAGGGTTCGAGTTCATACCGGTCCAACCAGGGTTGCCATAAATTGATCTGCTGATCTTCGAACAGGGATAAACGAATCGCCCGGAACCCGCTGGAAGCATCAGTGATCCGGTGGCCGAGGAGCAGCGAAAATAACCACGTGTAGGCGCGAGTTCCCAAACGTCGCCTCAATGGCATCCGCAGGAACTCACCTCCGAAAATGTAACGGGAACCTTGAACCAGCTCCGCTGCGCCGTTGAGAATCGGATCCAGCAATCGGGGAATTTGATCCGGCGGGGTCTTTCCTCCCCCTGAGAGGATGACCACGATGTCGTAGCCTCCCTTGAGAGCGAAATCAATTCCACTTCGAATAGCCGCGCCGACACCCCGGTTCGATCCCTGGCTGATGACTGTTGCGCCGGCAGCACGCGCTCGCTCGGCCGTGTCGTCAGATGAACCATCATCTACCACAACAATTCCGTCCGCGACTTCCCGTGGAATTGCTTTCACGACCCGTGTGATCCGCTCACCCTCATTCCAGGCCGGGGCCACGCACAACACGCGCATTTTCTTTGGTTGCATTTCGGCTCTTTCAGAATCATTGGTCCCTGGCATGCCACGACTCGAGTCGTGTCCTTTCATGAATCCCCCTTCCACGCCACGTCGGACCCACACTAAAGTTTCGCTGCCTCCCCGCTTTCGATCAACCATTCATAAGTGCGGCGAAGGCCGCGTTCCAACGTCATGGAGGGGATCCAGCGGAGATCTCGCCGTATCTTTTCAATGTTCAGAACGCGACGGCGGATGTTGTCGATATCCCGGCGGTCCACAAAATCCAGCTCGACCTTGGCTCCCGTCACCTCCACAATCATGCGCGCCAGTTGGTCCACTGATGTTTCGTGCCCTGTTGCCACGTTGTAAACCTGCCCCTCCGCCTTGGGGGACACGGCTGCGAGCAGGGTCGCCTCTGTGACATCCTCCACAAAGGTGAAATCCCGCGTTTGTTGACCATCCCCGTGGATATGCAAAGGTTGACCTGCCATCGCTGACTCGAAAAACTTTGCCACGACCCCACAGTAGGGATTGTCGGGTCGTTGAGCGATCCCATAAACATTTGAATAACGAACAACCGCCGTCGAGACCGCATAACTCTCGTAGAAGGCCTTGCAATAATTCTCCCCGGCATACTTGGAGACCGAATAGGGCGTTAACATGTTCGTGGAATCCTCTTCGTTGATCGGCAAATAGCGCGGGTTTCCATAGATCGAGGCGGAAGAAGCGTAAACCATGCGGCGAATCTCCGCCTCTCGCACTGCCATCAAAACGTTGAGCGTTCCCCCGATGTTCACTTCAAAATCCTCTCGAGGGTCTCGCATCGAGACAATGATGTTGCGAGCCGCCTCATGAATGACAATCTGGGCGTTTTTGACGACGCGCCGTACCAGATCAAAGTCAGTTACGCTGCCACGCACCACTTCAAGCCGTGGATGCGCTGCCGGAAGATTGTCCTCCTTCCCTGTGTAGAAATCATCGAGCACGGTGACCGAGGCGCCGCTGTTCAAAAGTAGTCGAACAATATTGCAGCCCACAAATCCAGCGCCACCGGTGACCAGGACTCTTGTATTGGCAAGTGAATCGAAGTTAGCCATGATTTCAATCCCCCGAGTGTTTTCTTGCTATCTTGAAAGTGTCTTCAGACTTCTGGCTTCTCTAAAGGGCGTCCGCTGCGGCGGACTATGCGCCCCCACGTCCGGCGTCTGGCCTCTCGCTTCGGGCTTCGGCCTGGCGTCTCACCCCCATGGCCCGCTTCACATAAGCAGTCTTACAACTCTCGCAGACGGCTTCTGCATCGCCCACACCGACGCTCAGCGGCAACTTGATCCCGCACTGGCACATCCAGCCTCTGATCTTCGCCGGGTTTCCATAAACCAGCGCAAAATCCGGGACATTTCTTGATACCAGGGCTCCCGCCCCGACAAAACAGTACCGCCCCAAGGTCACCCCGCAGACTATCGTCGCATTAGCCCCGATACTGGCTCCCTGTTTCACCTGTGTGGTTTGATATTCGCCTCTCCGGGGAACATGACTTCGGGGATTGATGACGTTGGTAAACACCATGGAGGGACCCAGAAACACATCGTCTTCAATGACAACGCCTGTATAAATGGAAACATTATTCTGGATTTTGACGTTCGTCCCAATCAAGACCTCAGAGGCGATGAAAACATTTTGTCCTATATTGCAGCAGCGACCGATCCGAACTCGGGGCATGATATGACAGAAGTGCCAGATTTTTGTTCCACTGCCGATTTCCGCTCCGTCGTCGACGAAGGAGGAAGGATGCACAAAATAATCCATCAGATTTAACCCTCCCTTTCAACTTCTTCGAGCCTCACCGGTTCTCCATTCCGCTCCAGTGAGCGATGGCTCGCTTCCAAAACCTTGAGGACCCGAAGCGCACTCCATCCGTCCGTGAGCGGCTTGCTCCTGTCGCTCATACAATTCAAGAAGTGTTCACATTCAACGCGAAGAGGTTCCGACTCCTCGAGAAACAAGGTCGTCTCTGCCGTTTGTCGTGGGACGGGCAAGCCGGATTTCCATTCCATCCCTTTGTCAAAAATCTTGAGTTTTCCTTCGCGCACTGTGTCGTCAAAGACCGCCATTTTGTGCTCGCCGATGATGACCAGCTTCTGTTCTTTGAAGGGATGTAACCAGCTCACAAAGATGTGCGCCTTAATCCCACCGTCAAAAAGGAGCGTTGTCACCGTCACATCGGCGATCCCTGACTGCAGGTAGGTGCCGCCATGGGCGCTCACAGTGGTGGGTTCCCGACCGACCAGACTTTGGATGACAGAGATATCATGAGGAGCAAAGCTCCATAGGATATTCTCTTCCTGCCTGACCTTGCCGAGATTCAGTCGATTGGAGTAGAGATACCAGAGACGGCCCAAATCACCCCGCAGGACGATCTCCTTCAACAATTTGACCGCAGGGTGATATTCGAGGATGTGCCCCACCATCAGAATGACCCCTCTCGCTTCGGCGAGTTCCACCAATTCCTTTCCCTCGCGGTAGTGTAAAGCCAGGGGTTTTTCCACGAAAACATCCTTCCCCTTCAAGATAGCCTCGCGCGCCTGCGAAAAATGAGACACGGCAGGGGTTGCGATCACCACACCCTGTACCTGATCATCCTCCAGCACCTCCCAGAATTCACTGCTCGGACAGACGTCTGGAAAGAGTTTGGACTGTGCCTTCAAGGCTACCTCATTCGTGTCGGAAATACGCCGGAGTGCGCGCAATTGAGCGAAGTTCCGCACCAGATTTTTGCCCCAATAACCACAGCCGACCACGGCAACATGGCCTTCAAGTGAAAGTGCCATCATTCTCCTTTTGGATTTGAACCGGGTGCCCGCCTCTCGGAATTTCACGGTGGGAATGGAACTTATACCGAAGCAAATACGAATACAAACATCCTATCATCGCAGTACACGGGCTGGCGGTCAAGGGAGAGATTAGATCAACTTGAAAAGATCAGGGGGGAGGAGAGCGACCATTCAAGGTGAGACGTTGTTGGGTTGTGACGAACAATCTCTTGCCTCAGCCTTACCCTGTAAGGGCCGCCTTTAGAGGCCCAGGGCACCGTCGTCATGGGACGGAGTTACCATTTGAAAGGAGACGAATCAAAAGTCCCCCCGCGGGATTCCGAGCGGATAGCTCACTACGCATTGCGCTGCAAGGGCAACGGTAAGTCTCCGAGTCCACACACAAAAAAGGCGCTCCCACCCGTTGGTAAGGATAGGAGCGCCACAAAACATCTCTAAACCGAAGTTGAAGAACGCTCAGGCGAATCGCCCTACACGATCAACTCAGGGCAAGGCAACGATCGAGACAGTGTTAGAGCCCTGATTCGCCACAATCGCCAGCCCGGCGGCCTCGTCGATGGCCACACCCTGCGGATTAGATCCGCCGGTGGGAAGGGTGGCGACCAGTGATTTTGTAGCCAAATCAATCACGGAGATGCTCCCTCCGGTATTGTTGGTTACGACCGCGCGATTCCGCGATGCGTTCACAGCGACACCGACTGGACGAGACCCGGCTGGGAGGGTGATGGTCCCCACAACTTTCAGGGCATTTAAGTCCACCAGAGAGACTGTGTCGTCGGCGGCATTGGCCACGACGGCAATTCCAGTAGACGCATTGATTGCAACTCCCTGAGGGGTCATCCCCACCGGGATCGCAGCGACTTGCTGATTCTGTTGCAGGTCATAGATGATCAGTTTGCCTTCGGAAGAATCAGTAATCACCGCCCAATCCACATTCGGCAACGGATTGTAAACTGCTATATCATACGGAGTGCTCTCAAAGAAAGGAATGACTTGTCTGGTCACCAGATTCAACACCCCGACATGGTGCAAACTGTCCGTCACCAACGCGTTGCCGGCGGCAGTGTCGATAGCGACATTCAATGGGCTGCCGCTCAGATTCGTCACATCAATAAAGCCTTGTAAACTCTGACTATCAAGATTCAAAACTGTCACCGTTTTGTTTTTACTGAATTGCGCGAAATTCGCAACCAGCCCCAGGCGTCCAAAAATCGCAATACCGATGGGATTTTCGCCGCCGGTGGAAATGGTTTTGATGGAAACGGCGTTGGCAACATCCACAAAGGTGACAGAGTTGTCGATGCTGTTTGTCACAATCGCCTGGTTCAGGACCGGATCGAAGGCCACGCGGGCTGGACCATTGCCCACGGTGACCTTGCGCAGCGGTGAAGCCCCTAAAACAGTGAAGAGGAACGAGTTGCTTACCAGACCCCCAGTCGTAACCGTAACGGGGCCGGTGGTTGCCCCGGGGGGCACTGGGGCGGTGATTTGTGTTCCGTTGGATGAGACGGTGACCTGGATTGCCCTTACCCCATTGAACATCACCACGTTATTTCCAGTGTTCACGGGATCAAAGTTGCTCCCCGTAATGGTCACTGGCTGACCGACTCCAGCTGAGCTGGGATTGACACTGGTAATTGTCGGGGGCAAAGTGGCGATCTGGTTGGCAACCTGGAATTGCACCGTGTTGGACAAATTGCGAGTGATGAGGTCCCTATTCGGGTTCACATAGGTCAAGGAAAAAGTGGCCGCCTGCGTCAGCTGATCCGAAGTGAGGGTGATGGTCGCCTGTGTTGAGTTGACGACCAGCAAGGGAGGCGACGTTACATTACCGGATTGGTCCTTTAGCTGGACGCTGGCACCTTGTTGCGTCGTAGCGAAGTTCTTTCCATTAATGGTCACTATCGTCGAGGGAGATCCTGCCAAAACCGCCGCTGGATTAAGCGAGGTAATGACCGGCACATCGAAACCCGTATTTACAGTGAAATTGAAACTGTTGCTGGATCCGCCGTTGGCGGTAACGACGACGGGAATGGTTCCGGCAGGTATCCCTGACGGCACAGTCACGACAAGGGTGGATGCAGTGGCGCTTACCACGGATCCATTGACCCCATTAAACGTGACCTGATTATTGGCGGGACCACTCCCGTCAAAATTCGCGCCCGAGATTGTTATTGTTGTATCCGTATTTCCCGAAGCGGGGGATATGCCTGTGATCGTCGGGACCAGCGCCGTTCCGGCAAACGAGGGCAACGTGGTGAGTTGACCACGCTCGAGCCTTAAAAATGTGGCAACAATGTTGCCACTCGCTGAGATTGCGATGGTGCCTAGGGTATTTCCCACATTGGCAAAGGGTGGAAACTGGTCCGGAAATTGAGCGATATGCTGAAGGGGGCCCAACGACAAAGTGTATGGATTTAATATCACCAGCCCGTTAGCCCCTGTGAGCTGTACCGTCACTGAAAGGGTTGTTGTACTGGAAGGATTCGCCAGGGCGATGCCCGTATTGACCGTGGCTGACTTCTCGAAAACTCCCGTGACCGATGACATCGGAGCTGAGTTTGGCACTCCGGATTGCGTGAGCAAGTTCCCATTACCATCCACCTGTTGGAAGACCACGTTGCCGTTCAGGCTGGAGCTGGGAGACGTGACCTGCATCCATCCGGACTGAAGATCCTGGGAGCCCGAAGTCGTGAGAAGCTTTAATCCACGAGCAGGGATTGTCACGCTGAACACACCCGGAGAAGTTGGTGTCAACGTAGCTCCACCTTGACCATCGGTCAGACCCACATTGAAAGGTGTCCCGTTATCCAGGTAAATACTAATGGTGGCGGTAACGTCCTGGCTCGAAGCGTTGAATAGTTGTACCGTCGTCTGGTACGGCGAAGTTGTACCCCCGTGCGCAATGTCAGCAAAAAAGAGTGGGTTTGGGTTTTGTGCGGGAGTACTGGCGACAACAATCAACAGGGCAAAAAAGGCAAATGACGTCTGTATCGAGTTTCGAAGCCATCCTACATTATGATTATGTCTCAAACGCATGGGTAACCTCTTCCTTATTCATTGTGCAGTTTTTTCGGTAATCGCTGGGGTAATGGCCTGAATTCCATTCTGTGGCGCGATCATGAAACCAAGAAATGGAATCTAGAGGATGCGGGGGCGGTCCGATCCTCGGTCTAACAACTCTGCCAGTCCTTAGTCCTTTGAGTCAGGATTTTGCGCTTGCTTTGACCGGGGGTGTGACCATTTGGCTGTGGCCATATGCCGCTCTGTGGCTGCACAGGTAAATGCACGATCGAAAATGACAGCCAAACCACCTTCCCACTATATCTTTGGAGTACAATTATGTCAAATAGGTTCGGAGAAACCGTCCCGAAGGGGCCGAGCAAACTAGCCCGGGCCGTCAGCTCCGGGATCAAGATTTTTCCCGCCACCCTCCCGAGCCGCAACGTGGCCCCACACTCCTGTTTGGCGCCCAAAGATGGCAAAGTGATGACGAAACATCTTTCAGATTAATGCAAATGACCTTTGCTATCCTTTGCGGCTGCTCCGCGCCTCTTAAGAAATGAACACCATCCTAAATTTCTATAAATAAATATGTCGCCCCTACGGGACTCCGCTTCGCGGCTCTCCTCAATTTTATCAATCAAATTCCGATGCCCAACCCAATCCTCAAAACCGACCTACAATCTTATCTGCTTCCCTTTTTTGACTTTGTGATGGCGGCCACAAATTGGAGATGAAACACCTGACCATTGTCGAATTCCACATCGATGGTTTGATCCACCTTTTGGGGCTTCGAAACATCAGGCCATTCCGCAATGACTTTTCCCTTGGCTCCTGGGAAAAAAACAGAACCATTGGAGCGCGCCTGCACACATTGGTTCTTGGGGAGCGACTCGGGACAAGATATGACGACCCGAGTTACGCGGGCAGGTTCCTTGCCGCGGTTTTCAAAAATGAACTCGTACTGGAGCACCGTGCCCGCCGGCACATTTCCAAAATCGTGAGAGGTTTGCTCAAACACAACGGGTGTTGGAACCGCGGGCGGAAGGTTCTGCTGATTGAACACACGCCCGCCTGACCCCTTAAACAGGGTTGATTCTTGCGGTTGCACGTAATGGAGATACCAGTTGTCTTTCTCATAAATCCACTGATTCTCAAGAACCCAGTCCACTGCCGCCACCCTCATGGGAAAGAGTCTTTTGATCCTTGTCTCAACCACCGCTGATTTCTGATCCGGCGCCATCTTAATGGATAGGATTTTGAAGTCGAGCAAATGAAACCGTGGAATCTTGGCAAATGCTTGGCGGTCATCCTCAAGCACCATTTGATCGACCGAATCTTTTTCGTTTTTCGACCAGGCTGTCCAGTAGGAATTTACACGAGCCCTGAGTTGCTCTTCAGGCGACTGACCGGACGCTTGTGCCAGAACAGGCCACGGAAAGCCCAGCAGCAGAATTAAGATCAGAAGAGATGGGTGGACTCGAAATGACCTATAGTAAGCTCTCATTTTGCGTTTATGCTCCATATGCACGTCGTAACATACCGTTAAAACAATCACTCTGGCCTGGGGATCGGAACATGATGCGGATTGGAAATGCAGTCATTCTCCAAACGCAGTTTCGCCAGGAGCAGTATGTTCACAGATAAGCAAACCTACTAGCCACTACGAGCTCCTTTAGGAGCGAATCCTTGCAGAAATCCTCCTCTTCAGCTCTAACTCTACACCTAAGTCGCCCCCCGAGAGGGCTCAATCGAAGGCAACAAGGAGTGGACGACATAACTATAAATATGGGGCTTCCAACAGAGCTAAAACCTGGCTCCAGAAGTGAATCAAGTCTGACGCAGAATCTGTCACGCGAATCAACATGATGGTTCGGGCAATCGCCCGTTAAGAGCTAACCCAATTGCCTCCCCAACAACATTCCATCCCTCAAACTAAACAAAAAAAGGGGTAGCCCTTGGGCTACCCCTCGAATTGCTCATTATAACAAACGTTAAAGAACTACTGGCGAGCTCTCTTTTGACCCAAGGATTCACCAGCGCCTTGCTGTTGGTTGAAGTTCTGAGGATCAGCTTGACGTGATATCCCGGTGACGTTGGGATCAGGGATTACCAAGCAATCATAGCCATGGGAGAAGGTGGAGAACTGTTGATCGGCTATGATCACTTCAGCATGAGCGTATTGGAAGTCACACTGAACAAACGCGTACCCCTGGAACCCAGCACCCACACCACCAGTGAACTTCAGGTCAAACACTCCATCCTGACCCGGAACAATTACAGGAGTGGTGAAAGT
>JBAVHJ010000373.1:0-4454 GCA_049685715.1 Terriglobia bacterium
CTGCGGCCATTGCAGTCGAACTCGCTCGCCGCGGCCATCCGGTGCGCTTGAGCACGACCGATCCCGCCGCACATATCACGGCCGCGATCGGGACACAGGTCAGCGGGCTGGAAGTTGGCCGAATCGACCCGGTGGCCGAAACGCAGAAGTATACAATGAAGGTCCAAGCCAAAGCGGCTCCCCATCTGGATGCGAGGGGACAGGCGTTGCTCGAGGAAGACCTCCGCTCGCCCTGCACCGAAGAAATTGCCGTGTTTCGTGCCTTTGCTGAAACCGTGGCGGAAGGGGGCGCCGGATTCGTCGTGCTGGACACGGCTCCGACGGGCCATACACTTCTCCTGCTGGACGCCGCCGAGTCCTACCACCGGGATATTTTGAGAACCGCGAGCGACATGCCGGAGGCTGTCCGGAATCTGCTTCCGCGCCTGCGAGATCCCGACTTTACCCGCGTGCTTCTGGTGACACTGCCGGAAGCCACACCGGTTCATGAAGCGGCCCGGCTTCAAGATGATCTGCTTCGTGCAGGCATTACTCCGTTTGCTTGGGTGATAAACCAGGGCTTTTGGGGGACTGCGTTCCTGGATCCACTCCTCGTGGAACGAGGAATGCGGGAATTTCCCTACATTGCAGAGGTGCGGGACAGATTTTCCCGGCGGCTCGCCTTCATCCCGTGGCAAGCGGAACTCCCGGTCGGCGTACAAGGACTGCGGGCCATCATCGAGGCGTCGGTGAGTTCGCCTCCCTTCACGGAAACCGTTCCTGCCGGTGTGGCGGCCTCGTCGTATGGTAGCGGAGAGTGAGGTGCTATGGTTCAAAACACCGCGGAAATTGCAGACAGGAAGCTGAATTACTTCGAGAGATACTTGAGCCTATGGGTCGTTATGTGCATGGTCGTTGGGATAATGCTTGGAAAGGTGGTCCCGGGTCTGATTGATGCCCTGAGGCGTCTGGAATTTGGCCGTGACAGCCAGATTAACCTCCCCATCGCAGTTCTCATCTGGCTCATGATTACCCCCATGATGATGAAGGTGGACTTTACCGCCATCCGCAAGGTCGGCCGGCAACCCCGAGGCCTTTTTGTGACGCTGTTCGTGAATTGGCTGGTCAAGCCTTTTTCAATGGCCTTCTTCGCGTGGATCTTCTTCCGTTATGTGTTTGCGGGTTGGATTGGTCCCGCGGATGCAGACCAATACATTGCCGGATGCATCATTCTGGCGGCCGCCCCCTGCACGGCCATGGTCTTTGTGTGGAGCTATCTAACAGATGGCGATCCTGCCTACACCCTGGTACAAGTCTCTCTCAACGACCTTATCATGCTTGTCCTTTTCGCTCCCATCGTGCGGTTTCTTGTGAGCGGCGCCTCATCGCTGGAAGTCCCGTTCCGGGTTCTGTTGTACTCCGTTGTCATTTTTATCGTCATTCCCCTGGGCCTCGGTGTGGCGTTGAGGAATTGGTTTATAGGCAGACATGGGGCTGTCTGGTTTGAACAAACGCTGCTGCCCCGATTGGCGCCGGTCAGTGTAACGGCGCTTCTGGCGACGCTGGTGCTCATTTTTGCGTTTCAGGCCGACAACATCACTCAAAAATTTCTCCATGTCCTCTTGATCGCGGTGCCGATTTTGATTCAAGTGTACTTTAATTCTTCCCTGACCTACGGCCTGATGAAGTTCTTCAAAGTACGTCATGCGGTGGCAGCCCCCGGCGCGCTCATTGGCGCCAGCAACTTCTTTGAACTGGCAGTGGCCACGGCGATCGCCCTCTTCGGACCCGGATCCGGGGCAGCCCTGGCCACGGTGGTCGGCGTTCTCATCGAGGTCCCGGTGATGCTTTCTGTATGTTCCGTGTGCAACCGGACGCGCCACTGGTTTCCTGAGGCCGGACAACTGGTCTAGACAGGGAGAGGAGCATGGGGAGAGGATGCTTGAACGCGGTGGCTTGTCACGAGAACTTTTCCGGGGCTCTGTGATTCAAACCAACCTGAGAGGAAAAAGAATGGCAAAGACAAAGGTTCTTTTTCTATGTACTGGCAACTCCTGCCGCAGCCAAATGGCGGAGGGGTTTCTGCGACACCTGGGCGACGACGATTTTGAGGCGTTTAGCGCCGGCACAAATCCTGTCGGATTGAACCGCGATGCTGTGGCTGCCATGAAAGAAGTCGGGATCGACATCTCCCGGCAGCAATCCAAGCACGTCCAGCAATTTTCGGGACAGCACATCCCTTATGTGATTACCGTCTGTGATAAGGCAAAAGACACCTGTCCGGTATTCCCCGGTGACGTTTGTACCAAGCACTGGGGGTTAGAAGACCCCGCCGGCGCAGAAGGAACGGAGACACAGCGGCTCTCGGTATTCCGCAAAGTGCGCGATGAAATCCAGAAGCATGTCATGGAGTTCATCGCAGAAGCTCGTCCCAAACAATAGGTTCTGAGAAAGCACGTCCCAATCCCGCTAGCGATGCAGCACCCAGGCAGCCGGAAGATTGGAATGAATTACTCGCTGCGGATCGCGCCCAAACATTAGCGACTGATTTTATTTGATCCGGCATATTTTGTTTCGGGCACTTGGATAAGCCCCTGCGGAACTAGTTCAAGGCTTTGGGCATCCAGTTCCCGCGGAGTTGCATGAATCTTGAACGACCTTAGTATAGTATTCTGAGGGCCAATTTAGATCCCGCAACGTGAGCTAGGCCGGAAGAGTAATCGAGGGGACCGTTTTGGCTGCTGTGTGTTATATTCTCCCCGGAATAAATCATGAAAATCTTCGCCGGACGAGTGACCTTCGTTACTGGGGTCATTCGAGGAGTCGGGAAAGGGATTGACCTTTGTCTGTTCCCGCTGCGCTGGCGCTTTAGTAACGATTCAATGATGTTGACGGCAAACAATCCTGATGGAGACTGACTCCGCTCATGATGAATCGACGGATGGAGGCCATGACCGATAGCTCGCCACTTGGACATCTGATACTCACTGAAGCCTGGAAACGGCTTCAATCCATTGGTCAGCTCCAGCTTGTCGCCTTCTCATACGCCCCTCCAGGCCCGTCGTGGGAGGGAGAGGCCAACGTTTGCGTTGATGTGCGGAGGGGTTACCCATCAACGATCATTTTTACTGAGAGAGGGACCTGGCGGATTGGTCAAAGTAATGAAGTCCCCTTCAGCAATGTTTATCGATGGACACGTGCTCCCGACAAAATTCGGTTGGAGCATTCGCGCTACGGGCCTTCTCAACCGGTTTCATTAATTGATCTTGTACCGCAGCATGACGGGGCCCCGGTTGGGAATTCTAAGATCTCCCCCTGGATTCTGGCCGGCAGGTACCCTCATTATTGTGGTGCCGATCTTTACTCGGGTACGATGGGCCTTGCGGGGCACGGAATGAAGTTGGACTGGACTATTCAGGGTCAGCAAAAGGCCGCCACAATTCACATAGTTTATTCCTAATTCCCACGAGCCGGGAGTCCATGCACCTCTGGAAAATCAATCGGCTTTTCCCCCACAGCAACTGGATAAGCTGTGACTGAAGTCGCAGCCAATCTAATTTGGATTTTTAAAACTCCAACCTCAGCTGTGGAGGATTACTTGTTTAGCGGTCGACCAGGGGTGACAGAAATTGGCATCCTCTGACTCATCCACAAGCCTTTGATATGACGACTCAGAAAATCAGCCCCGAGATTCGACGTGGAACCGTTGACGATGCTCCTTTGCTGGCGGAATTTGGAGCGCATACCTTTTGTGACACGTTTGCAGCCGATAACACGCCTGAAGACATGGCGGCTTACTTGGCCTCATCGTTCAGCCCCGAGAAACAAGCGGCGGAGCTGGCTGAGCCCCAGGTCACTTTTTTCATAGCAGAATTCAATGGCGCGGCAGCCGGCTACGCCCAGTTACGCGCTAGTCAGGCTCCAGCATGTCTTACGGACCCCAGGGCCATCGAATTAGTTCGCATGTACGTCCTGCGGGATTGGTTCGGTCGAGGAGTGGGGGAAGCCTTGATGGGCGCGTGCATCGATGCGGCGCGGCAGGCGGGATATCATTCGATGTGGCTGGGCGTGTGGGAGCGGAACGGACGCGCGCAAGCTTTCTACTGTAAATGGGGCTTTCGAGTTGTTGGCAGGCATGTTTTTCAGTTAGGCTCTGACCCTCAGACCGATTTCCTTATGGAGCGCGCACTGTCATGAAATCGTTTTACGTCCCACTATTCTTAACCATTGGCGGCAGTATTCTCTACCATATTGCACAAAAATCCTTACCCAGAACGACAAACCCGCTGATCACCATGATGCTCGCTTATGCCGTGGGTATTTTACTCTTTGTTCTCTGCACCTTTTTCTACCATGATCCCAGACCGTTTCTCTATTCGGTTAAAGAGTCGAATTGGGCGGTCCTTGTTGTCGCCGTGGGTGCGGCTTCGATTGAAATCGGATTCTTGCTGGCCTACCGCGTCGGCTGGAATATC
>JBAVHJ010000374.1:0-2500 GCA_049685715.1 Terriglobia bacterium
GCCAATCAGTTTGCTTTCCATTAAATTTCTTAGGATTTGCCTCGACCCGTCCCTGAAGACGGGGAAGCGATTTTTGCATTAATTTGCCTGCCAAAGGATTGTGCCTATGTCAACCAATGCCATGAAAGAGAATACTTACGCTCGCTTGCCGGTGACCTCGCTGACTGAGGACGAGTCGTTGTTTCGCTCGACGGTGAGAGAGTTTGCGGAAGCCCGACTGAAACCCCTGGTCAAGAAGATGGACGAAGAGGGGGTGTTCCAGCAGGACCTCCTGAAGGAGTTTTTCGAACTGGGGATCATGGGGATTGAAATTCCCGAGGAGTACGGGGGGGCGGGGGGCTCCTTTTTCATGGCGGTGCTGGCCGTGGAAGAACTTTCTCGCGTTGACCCGGCCATCGGGGTCATCGTTGATGTCCAGAACACGCTGGTCAATAACGTTTTCTTGCGGTGGGCCAACGAAGCCCAACGCAAAAAATACTTCCCTCGGTTGGCCAAGGACAGTGTGGGCGCTTATGCCCTGAGCGAGGCCAGTTCCGGCAGCGATGCCTTCGGGCTGACGACAAGGGCCGAAGAGCGTGGTGACCATTTTGTGCTCAACGGCAGGAAGCTTTGGATTACCAATGGCAGGGAGGCAGAAATCTTCATCCTGTTTGCTAATGCCAATCCCGTCGCCGGGTACAAAGGAATTACTGCATTCATCATAGAAAAAGGCTTTCCGGGATTTGCGGTGGGTAAGAAAGAAGACAAGCTCGGGATCCGGGCTTCATCGACGTGCGAGCTGTTGCTCGACGACTGTATCGTTCCCAAAGAAAACGTTCTGGGCAAAGTGGGGATCGGATACAAGATCGCCATCGAGACGTTAAACGAAGGACGGATCGGGATTGGCGCGCAAATGACCGGGTTGGCTCAAGGGGCCTATGAAGCCGCACTGGCCTACACGAAGGAACGCTACGCTTTTGGTAAATCGATCTCCCAGTTTCAAGCGGTCCAGTTCCAAGTGGCCGAGATGGCAACGGATATTGAATGCTCGCGCACGCTGACCTATAACACGGCCCGGATGCGGGACGCGGGTATTCCTTTTGTGAAAGAAGCCGCCATGACCAAGTATTTTTCTTCATTGATGGCTGAAAGAGTAACCTCCATGGCGATTCAACTTTATGGAGGTTATGGCTACACGAAGGATTATCCCGTCGAAAAGTTTTATCGCGATGCCAAGATCGGACAGATCTATGAGGGGACTTCCAACATGCAGTTGCAGACCATCGCAAAAATGGAGTTGAGTGGGTAAGTGGTTGGGCGTCGCGTCCGCTTTCTTCCTTGAATCTATGCGCCGCTGAGGCGAAATGTTCGCAGGGATCCCGGTCAACTCCGATCGCGTGGAAATGGACCGCTGAGAGCCCTGGCCGAGGGGTGTTTTCTGTGAAATCTGAAGGTGAAGGGGGGGACTTCCCAATATGAGCCTTGATCGCCGGGATTTCTTAAAATTGGGTGCCACCGCCCTTGCCTGGACCTCCTGGAGTGAGCGCTCCGAGGCCGAGCCGGTGCCGCAGGCCGCACAGGAGGAGATTCGAAATCTCAAGCCGATGACGTTGGAGGTCAAAGGAATTGACGCGGAGGAGTATCTTGCCCGACAGGAGCAGGCGCGGAAGTACATGCGTGAAGCCAAGATCGATGCCATTTACATCGCCGGTGGCTCCTCGATGCGTTACTTTGCTGGCATGGACTGGGGGCAGAGCGAACGCACCTTCGGGCTGATCATCCCTGCCAAGGGAGAAATCGCCTGGGTGACGCCCGCCTTTGAAAGGGGGAGAGCGGAGGAACTGATTCGCTTTGGAAAGGACATTCGCTCCTGGCAGGAGGATGAATCTCCTTACGGTTTGATTGCACAGATCCTGAAAGACCGTAACGCCTCCACCGGGACGCTCGGAATCGAAGAACAAGTCCGTTTCTTCCAGAGCAACGGAATCTCACGGGTGGCGCCCGCTCTTCGGCTCGCTCCGTGTTCCGAAGAGGTCACCGCACGGTGCCGCAGTGTTAAGTCCAAGCATGAACTGGAGTTGATGACGTTGGCCAATCAGATCACCCTGAAAGCATTCGAAGTGGCCTTCCGGGTATTACGTGAAGGGATGACCCCTGCCGAACTGTCCTCCGCCATCTCTGCGGCCCATCGGGCACTCGGTGCCCCAGGGGGCGCGCTGGTATTGTTTGGGGAGAATTCGGCGTTTCCGCATGGTTCCTCGGTACCTCAGAAGTTGAAAGAAGGCGAGGCCGTCCTCGCGGACGGCGGATGTCGAGTTGAAGGGTATTCTTCAGATGTCACTCGAACTGTCGTGTTTGGAAAACCCAGCGATCGGCAACGGAAAGTGTGGGGAATCGTCCAAAAGGCGCAGCAAATAGCCCTGGACACGGCGAAACCCGGTGTCGAGTGCCAGGCCGTGGACGCGGCAGCCCGGAAAGTGATCGTCGAGGCCGGATTCGGTCCAGCGTATAAGTTTTTCAC
>JBAVHJ010000375.1:0-13223 GCA_049685715.1 Terriglobia bacterium
ATCGAGATGGACACTATTTTCTGGGTTCGGATGAGGTCAAGAAGGACGCCATCACTCAGAAAATCAGAGACCTGCTCGAGCGAAAAGCGGGGGATAAGACCGTTTACGTCAAGAGCGACCGCCGCGCGAAGTATGGAGATGTGGCTGCCGTCGTCGATGAAGTGCGTGCCGCGGGTGTCGATTCGCTGGGATTGATTACTGAGAAGGAAGAAGAAAGAAGGGCCAAACCACCCGCTGCAGGTCAGTGACAGGCAGGATAGCCGTTTTTTCTGCTTATACGGCGCTGTCCCTCTTGCCGGTTATCCCATTGGACCAGGGGCGGCCCTGAGTTCGTCAACGTCAACGAGGTGAGCACTGTCATGGGTGAGTTAAGCGCCTGACAAGAGACAGGGCTGGCATGGTAGTCATGCCGGAGAGTTTAAAGGGCTCATCCGGAGGTCAGTGGGGCCAGTTCAAGTAGAGGCACTGAATCTGATGCCCCCTAAAACTTATTTTTGCAGGAGGAAATGCCATGGCAATGGGAGTTGGATCGGGCCACGGTCCGAAGTCGGATATCAATATGACGCCGATGATCGACATTTTACTCGTCCTGATCATCATCTTTCTCGTGATCACCCCAATCATCTCGAAAGGGTTAGACGCGCTGGTGCCCCAACCGCCGAAGAATGAGACGAAGCCGGCGGCGGACCCGGGCCGGACGATTGTGGTGATCATCGACAAGGAGGGCTTGCTGAAGATTAACCAGGAGCCCACCACGTGGGAGACTCTGGGTCCCCGGCTGGATGACATCTTCAAGACCCGCAGTGAGCGTGTCATGTTTGTCAAGGGCGACGATTCCACCCTGTTCGACAGGATCATCCGCATCATTGATATTGCCAAGGGGGCGGGAGTCGACAAAATTGGACTGATCACTGAGAAGATCCAGATGGGTCAGTAGGTTTGAGGGAAGAGGCTAAACCCGGTCTGCTTCCCAAAACTCGGAGCTTACCTGTCTACGATGCAGAGAAAATCCCCGTTGTGCCCTCTCTGAAGCATAAACTTATTGATACATTGGAGGCAGTCGGATGAACCCTCGGAATTGGAAAAAAACCGCAATCTTAGTCGGTATTCTTGCCCTCATGTTCGGGTCGATGGCTTGCAATCAACTCAAAGCGCGTGATCGACTGAACAAGGGAGTCCGGGCTTATCGCGATCAGAAATACCAGGCGGCGGTGGATTATTTCAAGGATGCGGTGGCGCTGGACCCAAGTTTAACGAATGCTAAACTCTACCTCGCCACGGCGTATGCTACGCAGTATGTCCCTGGGGTGGAGTCGGAAGAGAACAAACGGACGGGGGACGAAGCCATCAAGGCCTTTCAGGATGTGCTGAACTCCGATCCGCAGAATGGCAGCAGCATTGCCGGGATCGCTTCGATCTATTTCAATATGGGAAAGTTTGAAGAAGCCAAGAAATGGTACAAGAAGCGAACGGAAATCGAACCGGGCAATGCCGAGCCCTACTATTCTATTGGGGTGGTGGACTGGACCTTGTCCTATAAAACCAACCAGGAAATTCGCATCAATAAGTTGAATAGTCTGGCCGCTAGAGACCCCTTGCCCCCCAAGGAACGCGACCCTTTCCGGGAGCAGTATGGGCAGGTTGTGGACGAAGGGATCGCGGCACTTAAGAAGGGGGTAGAGATTAATCCCGATTACGACGACGCGATGGCTTACCTGAACTTGCTCTATCGACAAAAGGCGGACATGGAATCGGATGGCTCAGCCCGCGAAGCGGACCTGAACGAAGCCGACAAGTGGTTCCAGAAGGCCAAGGACATCAAGTTCAAGAAAGAACAGCAGTCGACGCCGGGACCGGCGCCAAAATAAGCGCACGCCTGATCATTATGCCAAGCCCTGTTCCTCAGTGTAAACTGTGGATCAGGGCTTTTTTTGTAGGGCAAGTTCCAAAAGCCAGAGCCCAAGCTCCAAACGAAGACGGAAAACCGTGCCACCCTTTCGATCTTCGCTTTCTGATTTTGAATTAACGAATTCGTGGATCGAGCCGTCGCGGGCCCCGAGCTGCACAGCGACCCGCTTTTCTTTGACTTCTGGCCTTGGGGCCTTATTTGGAATTTGAACCTTGACCTTTGGATTTTGCTTTAACCGATTGGTTTTTGGAATTTGTTTCCTAAACTGCGTATAATCTAGATATGACGGCCATCGAGGACATTCTGGTCAAGGTGCGCGAGTATCGTCCCAATGACGATCTCTCCCTGCTCGAGAGGGCCTATGAGTTTGCCGCCGCGCAGCACCGCGGACAGAAACGCTCCTCGGGGGACCCCTACCTTTCCCATCCCCTTGCGGTGGCGGCGATCCTTGCCGAGATGAAGTTGGACCCGAAGAGCGTGTGTGTGGGGCTCCTTCACGACATTGTCGAAGATACGGGAACTCCTCTAAAGGCCGTCGAGGACAAATTTGGCCCCGAGGTGGCGCACATTGTGGACGGGGTCACCAAAATGAGTAAGATCCAGTTCACCTCGGCGGAAGAACGGCAGGCAGAGAATTTCCGCAAGATGATGCTCGCGATTGTCGATGACATTCGTGTCATCCTTGTCAAACTGGCCGACCGTTTGCACAATATGCGCACGCTGCAGCACCTCCCCCCCGAAAAGCAGTTGCGGATCGCCCGCGAAACCATGGAGATCTATGGGCCCATTGCGCATCGCCTCGGTATGGGGAAAATGCGCGGCGAGCTGGAAGACCTCTCCTTCAGTTTTCTCGAGCCCAGTATGTATGCGGACTTGAAGGAGCAGGTAGAAAAGAAGCGAAAAGTGAACGAGGCGTTTTTGACCGAAGTGCAGTCCATGGTGGCCGGAAAGATGAAGGAGAGCGACATTCCAGTTCAGCTGCAAGGCCGCATCAAGCGCATCTTCAGTATCTATCAAAAGATGAAGCGGCAACGCATCACGCTGGATCAAGTGTACGATCTGCTGGCGGTCCGGATCATCACCGACTCTGTTCGCAGTTGCTATGCGGCCCTCGGCATTATTCACAACGCCTGGCGGCCTGTCCCGGGGCGGATCAAGGATTACATCGCCATGCCCAGGCCCAACCTCTACCAATCCTTGCACACCTCGGTCATCAGCTCCACGGGGCAGGCGTTCGAAGTCCAGATTCGGACCCAGGAGATGCATCGTATCGCCGAAATGGGTATTGCCGCGCATTGGAAATACAAGGAGGGCCGCACGGTTGATCAGGATGAGGATTCCCGCATCAATTGGCTGCGTCAGCTCGTGGAATGGCAACAGGACATGCCCGACCCTGGCGAATTCCTCTCAACCCTTAAGATCGACCTCTACCCGGAAGAGGTGTACACCTTTACTCCCAAGGGGAAGGTGGTGATTCTCCCGCGCGAAGCGACGCCGATTGATTTTGCATATGCGATTCATACCGATGTGGGAAACCAGTGCGTGCAGTCGAAGGTGAACGGCCGAATCGTCCCATTGCGCTACAAGCTTCGGAATGGGGACATCGTGGAAATCCTTACCCAGACGGGCCACATGCCGAGCCGGGACTGGCTTTCCTGGGTCAAGACCTCAAAAGCCCGAAACAAAATCCGCCATTGGCTGAATGTCCAGCAGCGCGAACGGGCCCTCGATGTTGGCAAACGGCTGCTGGAAAAAGAGGCCCGCAATTTCAGCGTAAACCTGAAGAAGACGATTGACGAAATCGACATCGGCCCGATCGCCGCAGAATACGGATGCCATTCTGTCGAAGATCTTTACGCCGGCATGGGATTCGGGAAAATCTCAGCCCGGAGCCTGCTGGCGAAATTGATGCCCGACAAGGCGTTCGAGGAACTGACGACACCCAAGGACTCGAAGCTTACCTCGGTTGTCAAGAAGGTCTTCGGGATCTCGAGCTCCGATTCGATCGAGGTCAAGGGGGTGGACGGCTTGCTGGTCTATCGCGCAAGATGCTGCAATCCCATCCGGGGCGAGGAGATCGTCGGTTATATTACGCGCGGGAAGGGAATTGCGGTCCATGCCAAGAATTGCCCGAATGTCCAAAACCTGATTTACGATTCCGAACGGAAGATCGATGTCGAGTGGCGAGGAACGGCCGAAGAGGCCTATACCGTCCGGCTGGCTATCCATGGAGAGGACCGTCAGGGGCTGTTGGCCGAAGTCACTTCCGTGATTTCGGACACGAAATCGAATATTCGGAACATTGAAGCCCGAACCTTTCCGGATCAAAATGCGACGATTGATGTCACCCTGGATATCAGTGACAAGCGCCATCTCGAGAAATTAATCGGGTCGTTGAAGAAAATCGACAACGTTTTCGACGTTGAGCGTGTGCTGAGGCCGAATGCCGCCATCCCCGAGCGGCCCTCCGGATAAGCTCCTGTCTCAATGCCTTCGTTTCGCTGATCTTATCTTCAATCAAAGGAGTCAAAGGGCATGAAAGAAGTGATCCAAACGACCGATGCTCCCCAGGCCATCGGACCTTATTCCCAGGCCATCAAGGTAAACGGGATGATCTTCGCCTCCGGTCAAATCCCATTGGACCCCAAGACACAGCAGATCATCGAGGGGGACATCTCCAAGCAGACGGAACGGGTGCTTCGAAACCTGGAAGGAGTCCTCACGGCGGCGGGTAGTGGCCTGGATCGGGTCATCAAGACGACCGTCTTCCTGATCGATATAAGTGAATTTCCAAAGATGAACGAAGTCTATGCGAGATTTTTCGGCGAGAATCGACCCGCCCGCTCCACGGTGGGGGTGGCCCGTCTTCCCAGAGATGCGCGGGTGGAAATCGACGTCATTGCGTTGGCTTGATGGCCCGGTGGGGGAGTACAGGGCATTGAGAAGGTGAGGAAATCTTCCCGACTCCTTGCCCCCGCGAGGATCCAGGAGGGACCCTCATAGTCGTGAAGTCTCCGATTCGCGTGACGGGGCAGGGAGAGGCTCCGAGAGTCGATCAGGCGGCCTTCACCACGCGATTGGAACGGATGCAACGGGTGCACACCCGGACCGTGGCGCGCGTCCCATTCACGACCGCGTGAACTCGATGCAGGTTCGGCAACCAGCGCCGATTCGTCAGGTTGTGAGCGTGACTGACACGATGCCCGGACATCGGTTTCTTTCCACAGATTTCGCAAACTCTGGCCATATGGCTTACCTCCGAGGTGCCTTCAAAAGCCCGACATTATAGCGGAATTGCTTGAACCTTGACAATCACAATTTTGGGCTGGCTCAGGGATGCTCCTGCAAAGGTCGGGTGCCCCGGGCCATCAAGTTCCTCCCTTGCTGGTCGGTTTGGAATTCTACAGTGTCTCGAATGGACATGCCCCACTTTGTGGGCTTGACGTTCCCCTCGGCTTGGGAGCACCCAGGAATTACAAGCCGCTGGGCGCTGCTGCCAGACTAGGCTGTCATGGGACAATCTCCGGCCAGACCGGGTCACAGGAGGAAAAAGTTGTTTTATGATTAGAAAGCTGCGTGGTAACATCTTCGGGCTCTATTGCATCATAAAGTCCGCCTGTGTTGAATTTCAATCGTTCCCAAAGGAGAAGCGCGTGAATCGATTAAAGTGGCAATTCGCTCTGGCGGCCTTGGTCGCAATTTTCATAATTATCGTTCCGGCATGCAATCGAAAAGGAACTCCGGGCCGGGGGGTGTTGGCTACGGTCAACGGAAAGGAGATCAGCGAGAACGAGGTCGATCGCGTGTATCATCGGAGCATCAAGGGCCAAGCGGTCCAGTACTCCGAAGACCAGGTCAGCAGCCTCAAATTGAATATCCTGACAAGCATGATCAATGACCAGATCCTCTTGGAACGTGCCGCCAAGTTGGGGCTGAATGCGACCGATACGGAAGTTGAGAACCGCCTGACCGAACTCAAGAGCAGGAGTACCGAGGAAGAATTTCAGAAGTCGCTGAAAGACCAGGACTACACGATGGATGAGCTGAAGCACGATTTGCAGAAGAAGATCACTATCGATAAACTCAAGAACAAGGAAATTACGGCCAAGATTTCGATCACCGATGCCCAAATCACGGATTACTACCAGAAAAACAAGGCGAACTTCAATTTCCCTCCCGGGTACCGATTTGCTCACATACTTATCGCGAATGCTCCTGATGAAGCGAAACTGAAGGAGCTGGCCCAGGGGGTGCTCAGCCGCATTCGTTCGGGTGAAGACTTTACCACTGTTGCTCAACAGCGATCCGATGACGCCACGCCGAATTCGCCGGGCGGACAGATTACTTTTGTCTCCAATGCCGACCTGGCGAAGACAGATCCGGCATTCAAAGCCGCGATGACGGCGTTAAAGGTCGGCGAAACCTCCGATTTGATCAGGGCAAAACAAGGTTACCTGATCATCAAACTGTTTGAGATCGAAAAGGGGGGGCAGCACGATTTGTCAGACCCTCGGGTGCAAACCTCCATTCGAAACGACCTTTTTGATCAGAAAGACCGCCTTCTCACCGAAGCCTTCATCGAAGACACCCGAGACGAGGCGAAAATCACGAACTATTTGGCCAAGCGCATTCTTGAAAATGCATCAAAAGGCTCAGCCTCTCCGCCTGCCAAGTGATCGAATCACTTGAGCCGGGAATCCACAGTTGGAAACTCCGCTTAGAGCACCCACCTGCAGCCCGTGAGTTGGAAACCCCTTGAGGGGGTGGTTCGAGGAATAAGGGACTGCAAGACCGACGTTTTCCTGTGTTTGTGCTCTCCAGTCTGAGTTCAAGCCTTGGGAGGCACGCAGCAGGTCCGCTCAAAGGTGCTCCTCCTCCATTTTTTGTGACGCGGTTCAGATATCTCAAATCTGAAATTTCAGATATTGTTATCTGGTGGGGAGAGGGTTCCCGTCCACCTCGATGAACGGGTGTGGCTGCCTTGGGCTCATTAGGTAAAGAGTTCGGAGAGAAAGCGGAGGCTGGGAAGAACGGAGTCGGCCTGCATGACTTTGCAGATCAATAGAATAGGTATTTTCTCCACTGTTCATCGGAGTGGCCAATCATCCGCATCAGTTGGCGGCTCGTGTGGAGATTAAAAGAGCGGGGTTCGCGGAATAAGCGGAGACCGGATTCCACCAGAGTCGAGTTCCCCTTCTTATGGTTACATAGCTTGCAGCAGGCGACCAGGTTTTCCCACGTCGAGGTACCTCCCAGCGAACGCGGAGTCACATGGTCGAGAGTGAGTTCATTCGGCGAGAACACCCCTCCGCAGTATTGGCAGGTGTTGCGATCCCGCATCAAAATGTTCTTTCTCGACAAGGCGCGTGACTGTCGGGGGATGTGACGAAACTCCAACAACCGAATCACAGAGGGGATTCGGATGCTGAAAGTGGGCGATTTAATGAATCGCGGGTGCTCCTCTTCAGCGCGGGCGACCCCCTTCAGAACCAGCACCAACGCGCGTCGAGCGGCACAGATATTGATGGGTTCGTAAGTGGCGTTCAGCACCAGGACGGGAGTGTGCATAAAGGTCGGATGGGTTGGTTCGCTCCAGGGTCTGGGTGCTTCCCCATGGACCCGGTCATGATGTTTCGCGTTAATCATAGGTCGCTTGTCATACTACTCTCTTTGGTTGCCCCGATGGCGGCCCGAGGTGAAACGCGCGCCAGCGTCAAAGCAACGACTTTACCCGCTCCCTCCTCCTTCAAAATTCTGGCCAATTCATTCAACGTCGCCCCCGTCGTGAACACATCATCAATGACGAGGCAAGTCTTGTTCCGGATCGTGGCGGGTAACCTGACCTCAAAACATCCCGCCACATTCAACCGCCGCTGCCGGTGGCTTAATCCCGTTTGAGAAGGAGTATTTCGAATTCGTACTACCGCTCGTGATTCCAAAGGCACGCGGACCATTCCAGAGAGATATTTTGCCAGAATTCTGGACTGATTGAAACCTCGCTCTTTTTCTCGCCCTCGATGGAGGGGCATCGGGAGAATCACTTCGGCTTCCCGCAGGGGGAGGCAATGAGTCCAAGTCTGAAAAAGTAGCCGCGCCAGTCGCCCGCCCAGCCTTTTCCTCCCCCCATACTTAAACCGATGCAACACCTCGCGTATCGTATCCTGATACAACGCGTAAGACCGGCAAAAGTCAAAATAAGAAAGGCCGCGGCGGCACCGGCCACATCGCCACCCGGGTGAAATGTTCGTTGTGATGATGGGATCACCACAAACCGCACAGACATTGTCACCCAACGGCTGTAAAGTGGTCCAGCATCGGGTGCAAACCGTGGAGTCAACCGCCCGGGAAATCAGTTGGTGGCAGAGATCACAATGAGCTGGGAAGAGGATCGAAAAGAGGGAGTCGAGGAGCTCCGAAAGGAAAACTCTCCGCTGTGGGGGGAGTACCAAATCCTGAATATGATTACTATGGGGTTCGAAGACGAGCCTCCTCAGGACTTGAGAAGTGTATCGACGAACGGGGGCTTGTGAGCGACTCGATAATCTACGGTCAATTCAATAGCCCCTGCTCCTGCTTTTCCTGGCATTCAATGCAGTGGCGCGCCCAGGGGACGGCCTCGAGACGTTTTTGCTGCACTTCCTCTTCACACACCACACAGTGGCCAAACGATCCTTCCCGAATTCGCGTCAGGGCTTCCTGGACGAGTTGGAGAACATAACGATCATTGTTGGTCAAGCTAAATAGAAATTCCTTTTCGTAGGAATTGGAAGCTTTGTCGGCAATATCCTGACTCGGCTCCTCATCCACCTCTCGTCCGTAATGTTCCACCTTCGAAACCGTCTGGGTCAAATCCGAATACTTGGCTTCGAGCTTCTTCTTGTAATATTCGAGCCGCTTCTTGTCCATGCAGTCTGCGACGCCTCCGTCAAAAATAGGGTGATATTCTACATGAAAAGACACGGGTGTCAAGGTGTCCCCCATTACGGTTGTGGGTCAGTTTGTCGAGGCCGGTTTCTCCATCACGAAGACGAAGTCATTCTGATTCGGGCCGACCACTTCAACACGCCAAACACGCCAGCCGTCCTTACCGTCATCGGTAAGAATGCGGTCCATGTCTTTGGCCTTCCTCCCAATCCGCTCGACCTTGTACGCGTACGCGGCGGGGGCCCGACTAGCCGTTTGTGCTTGCGAGCGCGGGGAGAAGGCCAGCGCGACCGCAACGATTGCCACCACGAATAGGCCTGCGACACCCCACAGCTTCCAATTCTTCTTCATATATCCTCCTCAGACGGTAGTGAGACCAATGCGCTCTTGAAACTACGAACAGATCAAAGACCCTTGTGAACAAACACAGATGTTCAAAGTGACCCACTACTCCCGTTACGGCCTTGTCATATCCTCCCGGAAACCGCACCAAGGCCCATCATAGCGCTTCAATGGATCGGGCAATCGACCTTAGGACCAATAGGTCCCTGCCGCGCCCGTTCGCCCATATCACAACCACTGATGCCGGTTTCTGTAATAGGTTGCTTGGCGATGGGGGAATCGCCGTTTGAACGCGAGATATCGTTTCAAGGCTCGACGGAAACGGGCCGTCGAAGTCTTGATCTTTCTATGGGGCATTTGGATGAGCGCCCGTTCGACCTTCCACACATTCCGCTCGGAAAGGCGCCAATTACAGCGGGGGACAAGTTGCTTCAGGTTGGTCACGCCGTATCCCGTTATCCGCCCGGTAAAATCGACGTAGGGTTCCACATAACTCATCACCAGGTCACGGATCGAACGAAAGACAGGCTTGCGCCCGTGCAATCCGGCATCACGCGACTTGGCAACCGTCCCCCAACGCCCACCACGATGGAACAGAAAAAGGACGTGATCAAGATTGTCCTTGGATTCCAGGTCGAGCAGCAGCGGGGGATAGCCGTGCTGTTCCATGATCGTGGTGGCGGTAAGAGCCGCTTCCAGGCAATGGGCCGACCCGTGGCGGACCACTTGCCGAAACGTGCGCAATGTCCCCTTTTTCCAGTTGTAAGGGAGCTTCCGCAGGTATTGCTGAACCTGTCGTGGCGTGCGACATCGTCCAATCACCTCCCGCTCTTTACGCGTGAAATTCCCTTGAAGCGGGGAATGGGACGGTTTGGGGGTGAGTTTCCGTCGTCTCCCGGCCTTTTGTGGCTTCAATTCCTGCCTCCAGAATAACCCGCGTTGGGGCCGCGCTGAGATTGTATGCGATTTTTGGAGGGGAGGTTGCAATAAAAAGCGGGCGTGTGACGGCAGTTTAATGGAGGGACAGAGCTCATCCAGAGCAGGGCTTCAATGGGCCAAGCCTTCTGGATCAATCGATCCCGGGACCGTGATTCTGAAATTGCGGGATTTAAAGTTCGGCTTCTCGCCTTTATTCAGTGGGCTCCCGCGGGATGCACCCAAAAGGAAGGCGCTTCCGGCATGATCTGAAAGAAGAGTGGCCCGACAGAATTTTCCGTGCTTTCGGCGCAGAAAGAATGTAAGATTCTGAAACTTTAACAAAAAAGACGCCGTTCCCTCAAGGTATTATGAGGGAAGTTTGAATCGACCGTTTCCAGTGTTTCCAGTAACCGCCGGCGAGTGAACGGGGCTTTTGTGTCTATCCATGTGTCAGGAGGAAGAGGAATGGGTTCAAGAATTCGGAAGGGTGAAGGGAATCGATTGCCGGAAGAAATGGCGCAGAACATGACGCCCCAGGAGCCTGGTTTGTCGAGCCCGGTTGACGGAGGCAAACTGATCGTCTTGACCGCCCCTCTGTCTGAAACCATCGACCACGCCGGCTACTTTATCCAGATGATGATGGCATCGTTGCCCATCTGGATGGAGCGGTTCCTTAACGATAAGTATCCCCATTGGCGCGAGGTGGAGCACAACCCGGATGGCTCTGCGCGCACCATGCCCGCCGGGGTGCGGCTGGTCGAAGCTTCATTGATGCGAGGTTACCCTCCGGATGAGATCGTTGCTTGTTACCCGGACGACCTCGAAAAATTCATCGGGCCGAACACTCGTGTCGTTGCGGTCTCAACGCACAATCCGCTGGGGGTGACCTTTGCAGCGGGTGTTTACACCTCAATGTTCGGATCGTCAAAGATGCCCATCAACTCTCATTATGCCAGGGCTCTCTTTGGAAAAATCAAGGGGAACCCCTACCGTGACCGTTTCAAGGTGCTTGTGGGAGGATCGGGCGGCTGGCAGATCGTGAAAACCGACACGTACGAAGAGTTGGGCGTCGACTGCGTCATTGAAGGGCGAAGCGAATCGTTGGATACCATGAGGTTATTCGATCAGGCAGTGAGAGGGGAACCCCTCCCCCGGCAAGTCGAAGTCGCCCATCCGAGGGACCGAAATACAATTCTTGCGCCGGAGAAACGGACAACGTTTGGAGTAGTGGAAATGACAACCGGATGCGGCCGGAGATGCCAGTTTTGCGTCCCTGATTTGAATCCGCAGATCGACCTCCCCAAAGAGAACATCCTGAAGTCGGTCCGGGCAAACGTCCGCAACGGGAACAAACAAATCTCCCTCGCGACGGAGGACATGTTCATCTGGGGGCAGGTTCACACCCAGGTCCCGTTTTACTTTCCCAATCGGGAAGCCCTTGTCGATCTCTATCGCGATGTCGTGGACACGCCCGGGGTCGAACACCATCTGTTGAGTCATTGCACCATTGCTCCGGCCGTCGTCGATCCAATCCTGATCAGAAAACTTTCGGAACTCCTGCTGCCCAAAAGCCCCATCCATTTTCCTTACCTCAGCACCCATCCCCAGAAGAAGGCTTTGATCCCGTTGATCGGTTTGGAAACGGGTTCAGTCCGCATGGCCAAACAGATCATGCCGAGCAAGGGGGTTCCTTTTCCCATCGAGGACTGGCCCAGCATCATCTTGGAAGGACTGCGAATTTTGAACTTGAACAACTGGTTTCCAGCCATGACCCTGATTGTGGGGAGCCCCGGCGAGACGGATGAGGATGTCAAAGCCACGCTCGACTTGGTATATGAGATGGAACGGCGCCATGTCTTTGCCTTTCTCATTCCTTCGATCTTTACCCCCTTGCATGACACCCGGATGGCAGAAAAAGAGGGTGTGACTGAAACACGCCAGCTTACGCCATTGCAATGGCAGTTGATGATGAAGTGTTGGAAAATGAATGTTCGGCCGGGCAACTATAGTTGGTGGGGCCCAACCGCGTGGCGGATAGGATCGCTGGTCATGTGGCTCATCAAGCTCCGAAAGCTGAATGGGCCGAATTTTAAATACCCTCTGTTCATGTTTTCGGGGGCCATTTCCGAGAGAAGGTTGGAGCGGATGGGCAAAATCTACATCGGGAAGCCGTTCAAAGCCAAAACGAGAAGAGAACTGATTGCTGCCGTGCGCCCCCACTATTGGAAGTATTTTCGCCCTGACAATGGCGACCTTCCTGAAGGATACGAAGAAGTGGGATTGGAAAATGCACCTTTGGAATCTCTTCCCGGTTTGCCGCTGGTCAACGCCTTGGGTCCTCAATTTTCAGGGGATCAACTCCCCGTTATTGAATAGCCCTGGGTGGGACCAAGATCCATTGTCCCCCAATCGTTCCGCCCCGGTCAGACGAAGAACGGGGCGGCCGGAGCGGTCGAGGGAGGAAGATCTGTTGCAAGTCGCCTTGGGGGGGGATGCTGTGAGGGAGAAAAGACTGGCAGGATGAAGTGGCAGCCCTCAGCGAGCCCGGAAGATCCTCTTCTTTTTTTCAGGTTTTCGCCGAGCTGGCAGGTAACGCCCCCCTTAGAACCTGTGCAACAAACTCTGCCTCGGGCAATGCGCCCACGAATTCAACGATATCATTCACCACAGTCTTCGGCACTCCACGGACCTCATACTTACGGGCCAGGTCCGGGTATTCCATCACCTCCACCATGTCGGCAGTGATCTGTTCATTCTCAATTGCCAGTTTATGCGCGAGCTCCACGGCCGCGGGGCAGTAGGGTCAAGTCGGCGTGACAAACACCTGGATGTGTGTGGGGGAGGTGATGGATTGGAGCTGTGCCCTGGAGAGTTCGGTCAAGCCGCTGTTGGAGCGGGAGACGGACTGGATGGCGCTGATTAGGGAGCTGAACTCGTACCCTGAAGGCAACCCGTAAAGCCAGACTTTGTAGTCCCGCTCCCCCTGGACAACAGTTGCCGGGACTCGCGCCACCCCATACTGTGCGGCCAACTCTCGTTCGATCGCGAAGTTATGGATTTCACAGGTGACTTTGTCGGATAGCGATGCTACATCTTCGAGAAGCTGTTGAGCCTCCGGGCACGTGTCACA
>JBAVHJ010000376.1:0-2729 GCA_049685715.1 Terriglobia bacterium
ATTACCGTTACCGCCACCCCCACGATTGAAACAACGGAAACGGTGTCCGCCACGACGCTGAATGAGCTTTCCGTGGAAAAAAGCCCCGTTCTGGGCCGAAAATTTGAGGATCTCTTGACCCTGACGCCTGGAGTCAGCATCACCCAGGGCCCTGATGGTGACGAGATCAATTTCAACGGCCAGCGAGGCATATTTAACAACATCAGCCTGGATGGGGGAGATTACAACAACGGCTTTTTCGGAGAACAGTTGGGGGGACAGCGTGCTGCCATTGATATCACGCTGGAGGCCGTCAAGGAATTTCAAGTGGTGGCAGCGGGCGCCAATGCGGAATTTGGACGGACCGCGGGGGGTGTTGTCAACGTCATCACCAAATCAGGTACCAACCAGGTCCATGGAAGCCTATTCCACTTTCAACGTCTCGAAGCCTTGACCGCGGATACTTCCGATGGCAAGGGGCTGGATGGTTTCAAACGCGAGCAATTCGGCGGTACGATTGGCGGACCCATCAAGAAAGACAAGGTTTTTATCTTTGGCGCGTTCGAACAAATCCTCGAAAACCTCACGCGAACCAACTTGAGCCAACAGCTTGGCCCCACCGCCTGCCCGGTGGCCACCCCCGTCGTCGGGGCCAATGATGCGACCATCTCGAGCAACGCCGACTGCCAGCGCCTTGCGTTAGTCAATTTCTTTCAAACGAAGTTCAGCCAGGCTGAAGGCAACCCGGTGGCTCACACCGTCCGAAATTCCAACGCATTGGGCAAGTTGGATTGGAGCATTAACCCCTCGAACCAGTTCTCAGCCTCGTACAACTTTGACTACTCCAAGAATACCAACCAGACCTTTGATGTTCCAACTTACGGGAACTCTGCCAATGGTATCGAAGGACCTTCCAAAATACAGACCATCAATGGCAACCTGTTCACCACGGTCTCGCAAACCAAGCTCAATGAGTTCCATTTCGGCTATTCTCGCGAGAATCGACCTAGGATTGCAGTCCCCTCTGCCGTTCCAGACACGGCCATAGGGTTTGACCCATCCTTCCGATTTGGTCAGCCTTTTTTCCTGGAACCCAACGTCGACGAATTGTTTTATCGGACCGACATCCGGGATAACTTTTCCATCGTTTCCGGCAAGCACACGATTAAATTGGGGGGTGAATGGCTGCACAGTCGGAACATTCAAGTGTTTCGCGGGTTTTTCACCGGTCGCTACATTTTTGACAGCGTGACCGGATTCCTTCATTACGCCTCCCCGGCGTCGCTGGGCCCCGGCTTTGGACCGACGGCCGTGGAATGCTCCAACGGGGCTTTTGTCGGTCCCACGGGAACATGCCCCGGCGGATCAACCCCCAATGGCGGCCCACTCCTTCTCTATTTGCAGAATGCCTCTCCTAGCGGACCCACCACGGATGCAGCGGGCGCGGCGGACATGGCCAACGAAAACTATGCCCTGTTCATTCAGGACAAATGGCAGATCCGCCCCAACTTTACCCTCAACTACGGCTTGCGATGGGAAGCTCAGATGCTCGCTCAACCGGTTATCCCTGCATCAAAAACGGCTTATGGGGTTAATCTGAGCGATCCGAGTTTCCCCTCGGATGGCACACTGCCCAACCAAAAGAAGATGTTCCAACCGCGTGTTGGATTTGCCTGGGATCTCTTCAACAACAACAGATCCGTGCTGAGGGCAAGTTTTGGCATTTACAACGGTAACCAGAATATGTTGACGCAAGTGGGGCCGATCACCACCAACGGCGTCCAGCTGCAAGGGATCGTCGCACTGACGGGATTTAACAGCGCGGGAGGAGATCCTCCCACTTACCCGGGCAGGGTAGTCGCCCCCGTGCTGCCGCCCGGCACTTTTCCATTTCAGCCAGGTGTGACCGTCTTCAGTAAAGACTACGCTAATCCAAGAATCTACACCGCCAACTTCGCGTTCCAACAGGAGTTGATGTCCGACATCGCAGGCTACGTCGACTTTACATGGTCGAAAGGTGTTCACCTCACGCGCTTCGTCAATCCCAACGTCGGCCCTGGCCCTATACCCTTTCCCAATCTGGGTGCCATCACGGACACTCAAAGTTCATCAAAATCGCTCTACCGGGGCATTACTTTTGGCGTGCGGAAACGGTTCAGTCGACATTATCAATTGGACGCGAATTACACCTACTCACGGGACTACGATGATGATTCCAACGAACGCGATCCATTCACCTTCCGGTATCTTGACTTCCACAACCTAGCGGCGGAGTATTCGCCCTCCGACCGTGATGAACGGAATAAGTTCAATTTGTCCCTTTATGGCGAATTGCCGGGGGGCTTACAAGGTGGAGTGCGGATGCAGGCGCACTCGGCACAGCCGATTACGCCTTCGCCACGCGTTGTCAACGGCATTGATCTTGGACGCAACAGCCTCCGCAAGGATAATGCCTTTTTCTCGCTGGATTGGCGGCTGGAACGTCCTTTCAAATTCCACGAACGATATGCGTTGACCCCGATCATCGAGATGTTTAATGCGTTTAACAACGTAAACAACGTGAATCCGCTTACCACTCCCGGCTTGTTCAACTTTGACGGTTTCCTCCGACAGGGCGTGGGCGATCCCTTGCAGGTTCAACTCGCAGTGAAGTTTACGTTCTGAAGTCCCGATGCCGATCGAGCGCTCTATGACTTAGGCAGCATTGAGACTTCCGAAGGTCCAAAGACTTCGGAAGTCTCTCCTTAAGT
>JBAVHJ010000377.1:0-2461 GCA_049685715.1 Terriglobia bacterium
GTCTGACACTTTGGGCAATGGCGGTTGCGGCAACTGTTATACGAGATGGCCGCGGTGTAGCCGCATCGCAAACATCGGTCCCGGTGCCCACCGAGCGCTGCCGTGCGACAGCGCTGGATGGCGGAGAGCACTTTCAGATGCAGTCCGTTGAGCCACGACTGATTTTTGTCGATGAAGCTTCTCCCTACCGCGCGAATGATGTCGGCCACCTCGATGGGTGGCCGCTTCATTTTTTATGCAGCCTTCGCGACCTCTTCACCCGGTCCGGGCTGGAGAGTTTGACCTTGTCGAGTGGCGTGCCTGCCGCTTTTAAATGACGCTCCGACAGATGCAGATAGATGGAGGTTGGCTTGAGGTCGGCATGACCGAGCAGGGCTTGTAGCGTCGGTAGATCGGCGCCGTCTTCGAGCAAATGGGTAGCATAGCTATGCCTCAGTAGGTGCGGATGGACTGGCTTGGTAATGCCCGCCCGTTGTGCCGCCTCCCGGCAGGCTGCCCACAGCATTTTGGCGGTGATCGGTTTGTCCGCACGCGAACCGTTCACTGTGCCGGGAAACAAATACGTCTTCGGTTTCATCCACCGCCAGTATTCGCGTAAGGTCTCCAGCAGTTTCGGGCTTAGCGGCACGTCGCGGTCGCGGCGTCCCTTACCCTGGCGGATGCGAATCAGCATGCGTTCGCTATCGATATCCTCCACCTTTAGGCGGCAAACCTCGGCCCGGCGCATGCCAGTCGAATAGGCCGTCATCAACATGGCGCGATGAAACAGATTGCTGGCTGAATTGATCAATCGAACCGCTTCCTCCTGCGTCAAGATCGTCGGCAGACGGCGCGGCGCTTTCGGATACGGCACCTCTTCGACGGGATACGCTCTCTTCAGGGTTTTGCAGTAAAGGAACCGTAAGGCAGCCGTGTGATGGCCAACCGTACGCGCATTCAGCTTCCTTTCATTGAACAGGTACACCTGGTAGGCGCGAATCTGTTCTGGCCCAAGCTGATCCGGTGGGCGATTGAAATGTCTTGCAAAGGCGGCCACGACCTTCACGTAGCCATTTACGGTAGTCTGAGAGTAATTCCGACGCTGGAGTTCTTCCAGCATCGTTTTTCGTAATTGGGTCACAAGCATCTCCCTGTAATCCCAACATATCGTCCTTGTCAAGTCCTACGGCATTCGCCTCGCAGCGTCTTGGCGACTTGGCGGCTTGGCGTGAGAATCTTCTTCTTCGAGTCCGTTGACAATGCGCGTGATTCCGTCTTTAATCAGCGTCACCTGGAAATTGATGAGCAGACCCAGACGCTTGTCAGCAAGGCGAAGATACGTCAGCAGTTGTTTCTTGTGAACTGGGGCGAGGAGTTCGATGGATTTCACTTCCACGATCACCTTGTCCTCCACAATCATGTCGGCGCGGAATCCAGCATCGATACGGACGTTCTCGTAGACCACCGGAATCGCCTGCTGGCGCGCTGTACGAAGACCTCGGCGATTTAATTCATAAGCCAGAACTGTATCGTAAACGGATTCGAGGAGTCCAGGACCAAGCGTGGTATGGATACGGTAGGCAGCGTCGACAATTTCCTTGGCGATGGCATTTTCAGTCATAACTACTAGTTGCTCGCCACGGCGCTACGACGCAAAGGCAACGCGGTTCAACTGCGTCTTGCGCAGCCGAATGCCTTTGCCGTACCCACGCGTAGCGTCCGCCGCGCGAGCGGCTTAGTTGTGTGCTGGGCATGCTCAGCAGTTTGGAGGTGTAAGTCCTTCGGCCAACCTGATGGAGGTGAAGGCCTAGCGAGAACGCAAGGGCCACCGCCGCGAGGCGGGGTCTGAAAGAAGCGTATAGCAAACGTGCGAGTCGATGAACAAAAATCGGATATGAGGCGCGAGTGCCGGACGAGCGGGCGACTTACCGCGAAGTCCATATCCATCAAGGGTGCGAAGCGTAGATCCGGCGGCTGTGCACGGAAGGCTGTTGAGCTTACCCCAGGAGATCTGCTCCGTGTCCGTAACGGACTGAGGCTGTCGAAAGGTGGCCTGACCGCGGAGCAGAAGTCAGCAGAGGGCATAGTGGGTCATGACGTCGGCAAGGTTAGTGAGGCACTCCGAGAGCCGAAAGGCGGAGCAATGGATAGGCCAAGCCGGAAACGATGGCCGAAGGCCCAAACGAGAAGGAGAGGCCAGTAGGCCATGAGTCTCAAGGACGACAAGCAGCAGAATATCCAGACCGAACTGGACTTCTCATCTGCGCTAACGGGTGAAGCCCGAGAGGCGGGAAGGGAAGAGACTGAATCGCCCGGGGTGACGAGTGGACCCGAAAGCCCAGCTAGAACGAATCGACTGATGGAGGAAGTATGTGAGCGAGAAAACCTGAAGGCAGCATTGAAGCAGGTGAAGGCCAATAAAGGTAGTCCGGGCGTCGATGGGATGACCGTCGTCGGTCTCAAGGATTACCTGAAGCAGCAC
>JBAVHJ010000378.1:0-5241 GCA_049685715.1 Terriglobia bacterium
GTCTCAAGGAAAGAACAGGGAAGAAGCGCTCCAGAACATTCGAGAAGCGATTGCCCTGTATTTAGAGCCTCAGCCGAACGATTTGACCCAAGACAAGTCGCAGGAAGTGGTGGAACTATCGCTATGAAGTTGCCACTGCTTTCGGGTCGTGCCGTGGTGGCCGCCTTACAGCGTCTTGGTTCTCACGAGGTTCATCGTAAAGGCAGTCACGTCAAGATGGAACATCCGGATGGCAGAAGGATCGTCTTTCCATATCACGATGAAATCGATCGGTATGCCCTCAAGGGCGCACTAAGGGATGCCGAGGTGGACCCCGCGGAATTCCTCAATCAAGTGAAATGACAGTTCTCCGGCCTAACCCGCGCGTGCACCCGACCGGCGCGAAAAGCAAGATCGCGCCGTCGGGTGACGCACCAGACGTAATGCGACCCAATTGCAAACCATGACACACGGCCAACCGCTATGATCGAAAACGATAATCCTGTGGCTGCTGCTGTGAATGGGACCAGGTGGGCGAGAAGAGCCGCTGTGAGAGCAGCGGCCGCAAGAGTATTGGAGGGCCGATGAAGGCAGCCACAATCGCGCGCTATGGGTCACCCGGCGTGATCGAGGTCCGCGACGTCCCGGAGCCGGTGCCCGGACCCGACGAGGTGCTGGTCCGGGTCCATGCCGCGACGGTCAACAGGACCGATTGCGGCGAACTCCTTCACCCGACACTCGTACGGCTGCTTACCGGCGCCGGGCGATCGCGGCGAACCATTCTCGGCTTGGATTTCGCCGGAACAGTCCAAGCCGTTGGCGCGGCGGCCAGCCTGTTCAAGCACGGAGACCGCGTTTTCGGAATGTGTCCGTTCAGGAATGACGGCGCCCAGGCGGAATACTTCTGCATGCCCGAAACCGGGCCGATCGCGCACATGCCCTCGAATCTACGCTTCGATCAGGCTGTCGTCTGCGAAGGCGCCTTTTACGCGAATCCAGCCATCGAGCATTTCGCCCTGAAACCCGGCCACAGGATCCTGATCTACGGCGCATCCGGCGCGATCGGCACGGCGGCGCTTCAACTCGCCAAATATCGCGGCGCCGAAGTTACAGCTGTCGTGGCAGGCCGCCACCTCGGACTGGCCCGATCGCTGGGAGCCGACCTAACGGTCGACTACACCACCGACGCATTCGACCAGCTTGGCCCCAGCTTCGACTTCGTGCTGGACGCAGTGGGAAAGCTGGGCATCCGCCGATGGCGGCGATGGCTCAAGCCCGGAGGCGTCTTCGCGACGACGGATCGCGGCCCCTGGTCGCAGAATCTGCTTTTTCTGCTCTGGTCGAGGATCACGGGAAACGGGCGGGTCGTGATTCCCTTGCCAAAGCGGGGAAGCGGGCAGGCGTTCGTGACCGGACTGAGGGACAAGATCGAAGCGGGCCGATTCATTCCCGTCATCGATCGCAGATATCCTCTCGCGGTGATCGCCGATGCCTATCGTTACGTCCAGACCGGAGAGAAGGCTGGCGTCGTCGTCATCGACATCGTCACGGAAGGTCGGTCTGCCGAGCCCGGGTGAAGAACGCTCAAGCGGACAGAGCGGGCAGATCAACCGTGCTCTTCGACCGTGTGATAGTGCGCCGAGCGCTGTTCGCCTACTTGCAGCACGCTCAACGAAGCGGCTACCGTCTGCTCAGCCCTGGCGCCGTGAACCAGAGCGTTACCCAACCATTGCTGCCTGGTCGCCCAACCTCTCGTTGCAGCGGACGCGCTTCGCACGCCGCTGAACTCGATATCATTAGACGCAGGGGGGACATTCAATGGCACGTCGAATCAACTGGCGCATCGTTCTCAGCAATCTCGCGGAGGCACGTGAGGAGCTTCAGCAACTCGAAGCGTTGGCGGTCGATCGGCGACGGCGCCACGAGGGCCTGCTGGAGCTCGGTCTTGGCCACGCTTACCACCACTTGAATAGTGCTTGGCGGGCGAGGCGGGTGAGTACATCACGTTACGCACGTTGCACGACGAAGGACTTCGACTCATGGGGTAGGTTTCCGACAGATGTGTGGCTCCCGGGCCTGGAGTCGGACGATTCACCAACACTCACCAAGCGCGAGGTGCCTAACAAGCGCCTGAAGCCGACGCGCCGCGGCGCGCGGCTTCGGCGCGATCGTTAGACCGACAGCCGGCCTGGACGAGCTTCTTCAGCGCCGGAGCGGGGAGCGTTATGTTCTCGTGCCAAGCCGAGCCGGATTCATCTTCTCCATGCCCTTAGCTCTTTTGTCCCCCGTCATGACCAAGTGGTGATTGGTACCTCGCAAGATAGACAAACAGCCGAATGAGGTGCAAACAATATGAAAAAGAGCGCAACGACCAAGGGCGATTCCCCTTCTCGGCTGATCGACGCGAGGATCAAGGAACTGGACGACTGGAGGGGCAAGACGCTCTCCCATGTCCGCGCTCTCATCAAACAGGCTGACCCTGAGGTGGTCGAGGAGTGGAAGTGGAGAGGCGTTCCGGTTTGGTCTCACGATGGACTGATCTGCACCGGCGAGACGTACAAGAGCGTCGTGAAGCTGACTTTCTCCAAGGGCGCTTCGCTCAAGGACCCTTCAGGACTATTCAACTCCAGCCTTGAAGGCAATGCCAGGCGCGCTATCGATTTCCATGAGGGTGATGAAATAGATGAGGATGCCTTCAAGACGCTCATACGCGCCGCTGTAGCCCTGAACAGGTCATCGGCCCGATAGTCGGGATCTAAGATGGAAACCCGTGCGAATGGGTGCGGTCTAACGGCTATACGTTAGATGCTGACCGTGAGGACACTTCTATGAACTTTAAGCCTTCTCTGGCTGCTCTTCTTGCGACGGTTTTCGTCTTCGCGATTATTGGCCCGAACAACCAGGTATTCGCTCAGAAAAATGTGCCGAAGTTCAAAGATTATCCCGTTACCGAAATGTATAAAGGCGTTATCGCTCCACTTATCCTTACTCGCGATGACTTGAGGTTCAAAACGAGGTTGCGTTGGGCAGCAGAAAAGCAAAAACCAAACCTTGCAGGGCGCTACATACTAACTAGCTGGGGATGCGGTGCGGAATGTGTCATGGGTGCTGTTATTGATGCTAAAACTGGAAGGGTTTCTTGGTGGAACTTTACGGTTTGCTGTTGGGGTCCCGACGCGGATGAGAAATTCAATCCTATAGAGTTTCGCCTCGATAGTAACTTGCTGGTCTTTTCTGGCCTCCGAAATGAGAAGGAGGGTGACCGTGGCGCACATTTTTATCGGTTCGAGAACGGCCGGTTTATTTATATACGCTCAATCCTAACACCTAACGAATAACCGAAACGTGAAGTCCTACCGCATCTAACATTCGGTTGGAGCGGACCGCTGGAAAGCGCGGCCGCTCAACCGCCACTCATTAGCTGGGCCGCTTGGTAGATGAGGTTTTTTTCGAATGCAGCCAGAGGAATCAGGTCTATCTCAAGTCAGAGGCCCAGCCGGGCCTGGTGTGGGAAACAAATCCCTGTTGATTGAACATTCGATCCTTGCTTCGGCTTCGCATCGAACCTGCCAACGCGTCCAACCACCCCGCACAAGTTCCTGATTTGAAATGACGCTTCCTCGTAGTATCATACCGACAAGAAGTCTTGCCGCGGGCGAAAACCGCGGAACAGCCGTTGAAGCTGAAAGTGAGTGATCCTGTGGGAGAGCGGGAACCGGGGCGTTTGAGCGGATTTCGAGCCAGGATCCGTGAGTTCTTTTACGGAATGACGGGGCTGGAATTTGAACGCCAGGGGCTCGAGATGCGCGGGGCGTTGGAGACGATCTTCATGGCCATCACGCTTGGCGACATGCTGGGACTGCCTATCATCCCGCCGATTTACTCACTGCGCATTCTGCCCTACGTTGTTCCCGGTATAGAGACCTGGAAACGCCGTATGGCGCGCGAACGCGAGTTCTCGGACAGCGAAGAATTTCATCTCCACGGCGCCTGAGTGGCAGGTGTCAAAATCGAAGGTTCAAAAGAGGAAAAAATGCCGGAAGAAAAAGAGAAGGCCAAGGATACAGAGAAGGTAAAGGAAAAAGAGAAAGCTGGATTCTTTCATAAGATGAAAGAGGTCATGTATGGGATGGCAGCGCATGATATGTCGCGCTATGCGCTGCGCACCCGCTCCAGCATGGAGCACCTCTTCATCCTCATCACCATGGGCGACCTGATTGGCATTCCCATCCTGCCTCCCTATTACTCACTGCGGTTGCTCCCCTATGTCGTTCCCAACATAGCCACCTGGAAACGGCGCATGCTTCGCGAGAAGGACGTTTCGGACGCCATGTTCTGAGCGGGTCAGCCATCCGCCACAGGCCTTTTCTACCGATCGTGATGGCTTGTCCCTCGCTCGCCTGTCCCATCTTAAAAATCCAAAACGAGTGGATCACAATGTCATTAAAAGAGACTTTCGAACGCAATAAGGAACGTCGCTATATCATGTTTGGCGGAAAGGGCGGTCTCGGCAAGACGACCTTCTCGGCGGCGACCGCTTACTGGCTGGCGAAGCAAGGTCACAAGGTGCTTGTCTTTTCAGTGGACCCGCAAGCCTCGCTGAGCGATATCTTTCAACAGGACATCTTCGGCAAGGGCGCGGTCAAGATCATGGACAACCTTTACGCCCAGGAGATTGATGCCGATTCCCACATCCGGGAGTACCAGAACGAGATCCGCAAGAAGATCCTCGATATGTATGGCTTCGAACAGATTCCTGAAGAGATCGAAAACTACATCCAGGCGGCTTCCGCCGAACCCGCCATGGAAGAGTCCGCCATTTTCGATGCGGTCGTGGATATCGTGGTCAAAGGCGACTACGACTACTACATTTACGACCTGGTCCCGCTGGGGCACGCGCTCTACTACCTCTCGATGGCCAAAGTTTATGATGAGTGGATCAACCGCATCACCAAACTGCGCGAGGAGATGCGTGAGTATGAAGAGATGGTGGCTCGGATCAAACGCGAAAAGGTGGGCGAGGAAGATCAGATTCTCAACGAACTTCAATACATCAAAAAACGGATCAATCTGTCTTCAGCCATCCTGACCGACCGGGACAAGACCGCCTTCTTCTTCGTCCTCGTGCCCGAGGAAATGATCATCATTGATACCAAGAATGCCGCCGAGCTTTTTGCCAAGTTCGATGTGCCGATCGTGGGCTATGTCGTCAATCGCGTCCTCCCGGAGGAACTGGCCACCCAGGACATTCCGCCTTACCTC
>JBAVHJ010000379.1:0-1958 GCA_049685715.1 Terriglobia bacterium
GGCCACCTGGTGATCGGTTTGAGAGGCGATCGACACACTGTTGCTCCAATTGGCCCCTCCATCGGTGGAGGTGAAAGCCGAAATGCTCGATGTTGAACCCAGCCCGCCTACACTGAGGAACGGAACAACCACAGTGCCATTCGGTTGTACAAGGGGTTGTCCTCCCAGGCCAGAAGCGTTATCTGCTGTCCCCTGCTCTGCGCTCCACGTGCTTCCTCCATCGCTTGACGTGCTCATTTGTACCTGGTCACCACTGGATGCGATATCCCATTCAACATAACAGTGCCCATAAAATGAGCTGGTGACTGTGTTATCACACACAATCCAATCTTTGTCAAAGAAGCCGCCATTCGCATTTGCAACTACTACTGGGGGATTCCAGGTAAGTCCACCATCAGAGGAAATGCTCACTAATACCGCAACGCCAACCGCAGAGCTGAATGTGTTCGAGATGGCAAGGGAGGAAATCATCCAGAGCTTATGGGCAGCATCATAGGTCACCGAGGGATCGCTAACCCTGTCATAGCTGCCCGCAGGCGTTGCATTGACGGTTGTATTCGGCAGGAAGCCTCCATGCCACGTTGTGCCGTTGTCGGTGGAGGTTGCCCACCCGACATTAGAGGCGCCACCGTCTGTGAAACGGCCAACCTGAGTTGCTGCAACGATGGTCGAACCGTTGGAGTAGCTGTCTGGCTCGACTTCGGTTTGATGCTGGCTTGTCGAGTTCGTATAGGGATCGCTGCTGATCTGGAAAATAGATCCTCCAGCCACAGATGCAAATGCAGCCGATGACAATGCTACTGAGAGGGCAAGCGTCATCACGAGAGCAATCGAGATCAACAAGCGAGGGCGGGAGTAAACTGACATACGTGACATCTCCTTACTAAAAAATAAGTTCAAGTTTGGAGTCGAATGACCCGGGTGTTAACACTGTTCCGCATAAGTAAGCATGCAGGCGGTTTTGTGGAAAATTGTTGACGAGAGAAAAATCGACCGGCTACGACATAAGTAAGTGCTGCCTCCAACAGTGTTCGCTAACTAAAATGAACGCTTGCTTTTCATTCATTCGTTGTTTGGATCTCATTTGAAATGGAACACGTCCATCAGCACAAGTATCTTCATAATGAGGTATTATGAGTGTATGACTGGCAATGGCATCCCTGGTTTGAGCCATTCACTAGCAGCAAACAGCTGTCTGTTTTCAAGAAACGAGGAAAATAATCATGCAATTAGGTGGTATCCATCATGTTACCGCCGTTACCGGGAATGCTTCCCGTAACGTCGCTTTTTATACGCAGGTACTTGGAATGCGTTTGACGAAGAAAACCGTGAACCAGGACGATGTTTCGGCCTATCACCTCTTCTATGGAGATGAGCTTGGTCGTCCGGGCACAGACCTTACATTCTTTGAGTGGCCTGACATTGGGTACCATCGATCTGGCATTGGCACCATCTCAATGATCTCGCTGGGTGTATCCGGCCAGGATGCTCTCAACTGGTGGCTAAAGCGCTTTGATGATTTGAAGGTGTCCCACGATGGCATTCAAACACGTGGCGCAGATGGTCTCCTGGTGCTTCCTTTCTACGATCCCGAAGGGCAACGTCTGGAACTGGTAAGCGATGTTGGGAAACTGGAGAGTACTCCCTGGCGCAAGAGTACGGTACCTATTGAGATGGCAATTCGCGGCTTCTATGCGGTTCGGCTCACCCTGGGCAACCTGGAGCCTTCGGCTCGCTTCCTCACAGAAGTACTCGGCTTCCGCCGTAGTGGCAGCTATCAGACGCCGCACCAAACCTCTGTGACCGTCTTTGAAGTAGGACCCGGCGGAGCGGGCGCCGAGGTGCATATTGAGATTCATCCAGAATGGCCGTTTCACCGCTTCGTTGGTATTGGTGGTGTGCATCATGTAGCATTCCGTACGCCGAACGAAGAGGAGCACCTGCAATGGCGGCATCGA
>JBAVHJ010000380.1:0-18493 GCA_049685715.1 Terriglobia bacterium
TATCGGCTCAGGCCGGAGTATACGGTACCAAGATTATCGAGCGCATTGCCCTCGCCCGCTCGATCCTTCAGCTCTCGGCGAACCGCCAGGGTGTGCTCGCTGAACTCTATCGCCTTCTCGTATCGGCTCAGGCTTGCGTATGTTCGGCCGATATTTTGCAGCGCATTGCCCTCGCCTGCTCGATCCTTCAGCTCTCGCGCGATCGCCAGCGCCTGTTCGTAGTACTCTAACGCCTTCTCGTATTGGCTGAGTCCGTCGTATCCGTTGCCTAGGCCTATCCGTGCTCTGCCCTCGGCTGCTCGATCCTTCACTTCTTGCGCTATCGCCAGCGCCTCCTGATAGTTCCCTATCGCCTTCTCGTATCGGCTCAGCCTGTAGTTTGCGACGCCAAGACCGTTTACCGCATTGCCCTCGCCCGCTCGATCCTTCAGCTCTTGCACGATCGCCAGCGCCTGCTCGTAGTACTCGATGGCCTTCTCGTATCGGCTGAGGCCGCTGTACCCATTGCCAAGTCCTATCAGCGCTCTGCCCTCCCCTGCTCGATCCTTCACCTCTCGCACGATCACCAGCGCCTGCTCGTAGTACTCGATCGTCTTCTCGTGCCGACTCAGGCTGTAGTATGCATTGCCAAGATTGGTGAGTGCATTCGCCTCGCCCGTCCGATCCTTCTCCCCTTGGCGTACCGCGAGATCAAGTTGGTAGTATTCGATCGCCTTTCCGTATCGCTGCAGGTTGTAATAGGCGTTGCCAAGATTGACCAGCGCTCTGCCCTCGCCTGCTCGATCCTTTACCTCTCGCTTTATTGCCAGCGCCTGCTCGTAGTACTCGATCGCCTTCTCGTGTCTCTTCAGGTTGTAGAAAGCGAGGCCGAGATTGCCCAGCACATCGCCCTCGTCCGCTCGATTCTTCACCTCCCGCTCAATCGCCAACGCCTGCTCGTAGGCCTCGATCGCCTTCTCGTATCGGCCCAGGCGATTGTAGGCGTTCCCCAGGTTGCCCAACACATCGCCCTCGCCTGCTCGATTCTTCACCTCTCGCTCGATCGCCAGCGCCTGCTCGTAGGATACGATCGCCTCCTCGTACCGGCTCACGCCGTAGTAGTCGTTCCCAAGGCCTATCAGCGTATTACCCTCCCCCGCTCGCTCCTTCTTCTCTCGCGCTATCACCAGCGCCTGCTGGTAGTACTCGATCGCTTTCTCGTATTGCCGAAGGCTACTGTATCCACCGCCAAGTCCGATCAGCGCATTCCCCTCATCCGTTCGATCCTTCACCTCTCGCGCGATCGCCAGCGCCTGCGCGTAGTACTCGATCGCCTTCTCGTAACGGCTCAAGTTATAGTATGCGCTGCCAAGACTGGTAAGGGTCCTACCCTCCCCCGCCCGGTACCCGACATTTCGTCTCGCATTGACAGCCCCCTCGAAGTACCCGATCGCCTCCTGGTAGCGCCCCATGATCTGATGCACATACCCAATTCCGTGTAGCGTGATTCCTTCCCCGTGCACATCCTTCTTTTCCCGATAAATCGAGAGAGCCCTGTTGTAATGCTCGATAGCTGCCGTGTAGTCGGAAATAAGTGTATAGGCTCTCGCCGCGCAGTTGAGCGTCACCGCCCCTTCCACGCGCCTGCCTGCTTGCCGGTACAACACCAGGGCCGCCTCGTATTTCTCGATGGCCTTGCGATAAGAATCCGGCTTGTTCTGGTCGTACAGACTCTTCGCTTCAATGGACAATCCCTGCGCCGACAATCGGGCGTCATCACCTGGAACCGCCTTGCGTTGCTCTTCGACTTTTATTTCATAGGGTCCGGGAGGCGCTGCTTGGTCCACCATGTGAACTTCAATCTTGTACTCTCCCGCTGCCAGCGCGACATGAGTGATCCACTCCGCTTCCTGCATCGTCATAGGGCTGTCGGCTTCCAGAAGGGTTTTCCCGTCCGGCCCAATCAGCGTGGCCGACACGTTTACCCCGCGCTGATAGACGAAGACGTGGAGGAACTCTCCAGCCTCCAGTCTCAATGAGTAAGAGTGCCTTTCGCCTGTGGCGATCTGTCGTTCGATCGGCTTGCCGGGCTCAAGCGCGCGAACACGCGGCTCGTCCTGTGCCATCAAAGGCCTGCCAAACAACACTGCCAGCAGCACCGCAACACTGAGGGATTTAGGTGTGGGGAGATTGATACGTTTATCCTTCTCGTCGGGGCAGTATCACCACGAGCCACTCGGCGACCCTGCCTTGAACAAATCGCGCGGCAATTCCCAATTGAGGATAAAACGCATAAGGCACTTCCGCACTGAACACCGTGGCCTCGGCGGACGTGGGCCCAAGCACCTGCGCGACCTGCAGCTCCGTCATACCGACTCGCAGCGCCCTCGTCTGCCCGCCCGGCCCCTGCGTCTGCAGTTTGAGTGCGGGGGCCATGGGACTGTTGAGAGAGACGGCTACCACTTGATCGGTCCCGATCACATCGATGCCGAACTTCGGATAGCGATAGCGATTGAGTTTTGCCTCGCGCGCAATCGGAATTGAGATGGCCGGGCCGAGGCGCTTCAGGACGTCTTCGATTGAATCGCCAAGCTGGATTCGAATCCCCTGACCGACTTCTACCGGAGGCAGAGGGCGGAATCCCTGGGTCGTCGTGGCGCGAATCTGTTGCTCCGTTTCGCACTTCATGCCGGACTCACTGCACAGCTTGGAGTAACTGTCCAGTCCGAGCTTCCACCATATGGAAGCGGGGCTGGCTAATTTCAAGTACTTGTACAGCGCGTCAGACGCGTTGCGCCTTTGATTCTCCTTGCCCGATTGAAGCAACTCTTGAGCGTAGTTGTACAGGATCGCCCCGCGAACGGCCGCGATGTTGCCCGCCAGCCGGTTGGCTTCTCCCAGATACCGATCGCTCAGATCGGTCTTTCCAGCGGCGAGGTCTGCCACGCTCAAGTTGACCAGCACCGTCGCGCGCGACACCGGGCCCAGCGAGTTGTCTTTCATCGCGGCCGCCGCTGCTTCTTCCAGGTACTTACTTGCCTTGCCCACATCCTTGCCTTCGGGGCGAACCAGATACGCGATGCCCAGGTTGGCTTTCGCCAGGGCGAGGTCGGGCCTCAAGCGCAACGCTTCTTCGAGCGCGTGGGTGGCTTGAGTCCAAAGCTCCGCGTTGATTCCCCTGCCTTTTTCGATGAGACTCTCCGGTCGACGATAGAACCCACCGATCATGAGGTGACCGATTCCGAACTCGGCCACGTCCTCAGGGCGAAGCAGGTCGCAATACTCCATCAAGCGCGCGTAGCCGAGATTGGCTTGCGCCTCGACACAGTCCGGAAATTCCTTTACGACCGATACGAAACATCGCTCGGCCGAACCGTATTGCTCAACGGTGAGAAACAAGACCCCGTTCGTAAACGCCCCCATGGATTTCCACAGCGAAGCTTTGTCCTTTTCGAGTAATGCCAATCTCTGCGACCATGAAGGATGCGTCTCAGGCCACAACGGGGCATATTCCAGCCCGAGATCGATGAATCGCTTGGGGGCCCCCATCGCTTCATGAAAGTCGTAACCGGCCGCCAAAGTCAGCCGGATGCCGTTCTTGTCGGCAGCAAGTTCCTTCTCTCTCGAGAACACGGTCATCAACAAAAGCGTCTGGCCGGAGGGGGTGCGCTGAATATGACCCAGAGTGATGTGGGAGAGCTCGTGTCCCAGAATGAACGCCAGCCGGCTGGCATTTCCCTCGATGATAGAATTGAGTAAGGCCTGGTTGATACACACCAAGGGTGTCCCTTTGTAAAGAGTGGAGAAGGCGTTGGGATCCTTCGGGTTCATCTTCAACATCTGCATCTCCTCTTCGGTCAGGAGGTGGAGCTGCGGAGGCCACGCGAGTCCCGGTGGAGAGGAAACGACAGTCAGAAGCCGTTCCCAAACGGCCTCCAACAGAACGAGGTTCGGATCATTCTCATCCGCCTGTAGCAGCCTTTGAGGTTCTGCAGCCACTTCAACCCTTGGAGGTAAGATCGGAAATGCGACCGCGGCGACCAGCGCCAAAACGATTAGAGAGTGCAAAAGCTTTTTCACTGTGGCAGACGTATGAGGGATTTGCCCAGCGACGCATTCAAGTTTGTGAGCCGGAGACATGCCTTTCCTTTCTGGATTGATTTGCCAGCAGGATTGCCTGCTCATTGTGGTTTGCCCACGCTACGCAAATACATCCGGTCAATGGACCAGTTGAGCGGCACATCTGTTTGCGCCGCTCTCGAGGCTGTTCCTATCCCGTGCAGGAGTTTCGCAAGGGGCGTGTCACTTCCCGTGCCTCGCGTCATCACCCCCTTAAACTCCAGGATGAACGGATCGGGAATAGGCTCCTCGCTGGCCAGAAGAATATAGGTGTCGAGCCCGAACGGCGCACCCATACTCACCATTCCGGGGTCCCCGAGAAGTATCACCTTGGGCTGCTCGATCGGGGGTTTACTCGAATCCAGCGGGTAGACGTTCTCCACGTCTCCTCGCTTGTTGAACAGCAGGGCGCTGTCGCCATGACTGTCAATGGCGAACACGTAGACTCGTCGCTGTTTCACGTACTGGTTATCCTCCTGAAGCCGCTTCAGGGCAGCCTCATCACCGACCAGGACCAGATCGTACTTCACCCCTTCCTCAACTTCGCCTTGTCGTATGATTTGATCCGTGCCTGCTTTTCTGAGCGCCAGCGTGTATGGAAAAGACTGGCTCGTGGACGCTTGTATCTCGAGCCACCCCCTGATCCGGCTCAACGTGACCGCCTGCTCCTCCAACTCTTCTGCTGCGGCAGCAGGATCGGTATTGCCGATAGTCCAGTCGGTTCTGATTGGGAGCGGATTGTTTCCCTTCTGCTTGTCCTCTTTCGTCACGCCGGGACGAACCCATGCATACTCAATGTTGTCTCCGTTCATCCGGCCGGCCAAAATGTAGTTCGCCTCCTGGGGCGACTTCGTGATTTCGATGGACAGGCGGCTGGTTCCCCGGCCCAGCTTGATGGCTTGTTTCAACTCGGTCGAAGGCGGCAGGTTTACGAACAAGGGGGAGCGGGTGGCAATGCCGGATGCAAACTTGCCCATCGCCGGAGCGAGGCCCAACACTTGAGTTCCTCCATTGGGCATGAGTGCTTTCCAGCCCGCCGATTCATACTGCACCACGTACGCGGGAGTCTGCTCGGTCGGGTCTTCCACCAGTTCGACGTTGTCAGAATGCCTCAGCGCGGCTACTTCCTGAGCGGCTCGCGCGAGGTCGCTCTTACTGATCCCGGGTGGGATCCACACCTTCAGGTCAGCTCGTTCAGGAGCGGCCCAGCGATCAATTGCAAAAAGGTCACCCTGCTTTAGCGTCGCGGCGTTGCCCTCGATGACCATCGCTTCGGAGCTGTTTAACCCTTTCACTTCGGTCACGCGAAGCCGCACGGGTTTTTCATCGGCGCCGGGTGTGAGCTTCCTAAGCTCGCTGCCTTTGCTCAGCCCGATGGCCTGCCCGCCCTGCAATTCAGCGATGACCTTATCTTTGACCTGAACGAGCGCAGCGGTCGGGCCTCCAGAGGTTTTGTCGCCTGACTTTCCAAAAAGCGGCCCCTTGCGACGGTCCTGATTGCCTTCAAGAACGGGCTCATGCCTGACATTTTCGCCTTTCATGAAGCTGGTGACTCTCTGAAAGATTCGCTCAGCTGGCTCATCGACCGAAACAGAGGGCTGATTCAGAACGCTGGTCAGGGCCCAACTGAAATTGCCGCGCTCTGTATCTTCATATCTTTTTTCTCCTGCCTGTTCGTTGTCCTGCGAAGCCGACAGAATGAGCGCACCCAGGTCGCCGGGCGGCTCCTTGAATCCCGGTTCTTCTGCCACATCCGTCTCAATGTAGGGCAACATTCGGGACTTTTCTTCCATCGGATATCCGCGGGCGATAGAGCCGCTGTGACAGCTGTCGAAGATTGCCGTTAACGTGACGCCTTTCTTCAGTGCTTCAAGGAAAAGCCGCGCCAGCTCTTTGTCACGAATATCGAGCGCCCCCTGATTGGAATCGGCCGGCACCACGCTTTCGTCGTATCCATCAGACTCCCCGCCCTTCGAGTTCCTTACCCGTGATCCGTGCCCGGAGTAGTAAAACACGCACACATCCCCGGCGTTTGCACCGTCGATCAGGTCTCTTCTGATAGCGGCCAGTATGGCCGCGCGCGTGGCTTTTTGATCTTCGAGGGTTTCGATCACAGTGAATCCATATTTCCGCGTCAGCACCTCGCGCATGGCCGCGAGATCATTCTTGGGCCCGTCAAGATTGGTGAACGAAGCACGTCCCCCGCCCCGGGCAACCGGCGCCGGTTGTCTATGGGCGGTTTCGCTCTTAACCACACCAGGGTCTTTTGGTTTCTCATCGGCTTGCTGCGGTTGGTAAACACCGATGCCGACCAGGAGCGCTCGCTTCACCGGCTCGCGGGCTTCGCCCGGCTTTGTCGGTTTCTGGCCGCCTTGAACAATCTGGTTGGGATTTGAGAGGCCAGCAGTGCTCGTGGGGACGCTAAACACTAACAGCGATAGCAGCAGACCAATTGACGTGAATCTGCGGGTTGAGATTCTCACAGGGATCCCTCTGTTGTGCTATGGAGGCAAGTCAAATGAGGGGCGCGTGATTGCCGCGTTGCCTCGATCTGGAGTTTTTGGTTTTGAGGTGGAGGGCTGCACCTTCGTGCAGCCCTCACGCTGTCATGTAGAGAGCTGATCGGCTGTCTGTTTATGGGAAAAGCTGCCACGTGAAGGTGCCGTAGCAACTCGCGCTCCTGGGGCCCCACGTGTAAGTGCTGCCATCATTAAAGACCGCCGCGGCGTAAAGCTGCGTCGTGCCTGAGCCGGTATAGGCATACGAATCACCCCAGGGTGCGATTGTCCCCCGGTAGGCCCCATCAATGTACAGGCGGATATACCAGCTACTGCGGTTATCAAAGATGACCGCGCACGAACCCGGTCCTGACCCTTTTGACTTTTCCCCACCCTTCGCCGCCGGGGCAGGAACCTGCTTCCCGGGATCGTTCTTCTCGGAGTCACTCTTGATGTTCGCATCAGGACCACCCCCGCCTCTGCTCTTCTGGGCATGTTCCTTTTCAGTTTTACCCTGGGCGCCCTTACTCATGGTCTGGGCGGCGGATGTGGTCGACAGCATGAACACTAGAAAGGTGGCGGACACGAAGAACAACACGAACAGCCCCGCTGTTCTGGATTTGAATCTCATCGTTTTTTCTCCTTCACTTGTTCTTGTTGGGGGCGAGCGTAATCCGCAAACTTCCGGCAGAATACCCTGTGAACCCCGTGGATGATTAGTTACAGCTCCGATCGGGATGGAGCCTGTTTGCAAAAGGGATCACTTCGGCCCGGCTAAGCTCAAGAATAGTTGTTCAAGACGTGGTCGCTGAATCGGGTGAGCGTGCTACCCCTTTTGATTTCCAAGCGCAGTACTTTCGCCAGTCAATACAGATTTCGAGGAAGATCGTTCGCGATAATAACACCCGAGTCTGATGTTGGCCAGAGGAAAGTGTGTTTGTTTAGCGGGTCGGCAGCGCTCTGCTCATAGTCTTTGCCGTCCCTAAACTCTTTCGTCCGAGCACCTCCTCTCATTTACAGTGACTTCATTGTCAACTCTCCGTCGTCGCAACGAATGACTGAACCGGGAGGACAGTTGCCAAACCCCATCACTGCGGCTCAAAGGGCTGTTGTCACTCACCTGCTCTTCTCATTTTCTTGTCCCTGGTTGAATCGATTCAATGCGTCGCCGGGATCCGCGGACAAGCCAGTCTCGCCTTTCAGGATTCAGTGATCCCGTGCCGCCTGTCGTTTTTCGCCGCTTACAACCAGTAGTGGCCAGAACTCGTAAACATTACAGGCGGATCTTCGTGTCAGTTTGCAAGGCCAGTCAGGAGACTTTATGAAGAACGTTGTTCTAGGCAGAAAAGTTAAGCCATCACACGCGCGTCTCATCGAAAAGTGATTACTCCCTATCCTGAGCCCACTCAGGTGGACTTGTGGGCCTTATCGTATCCCTGCCCAGGATGACAGCCCCCCTCGGGGGGCTTGAATGCGTATTGCCCGCTGGTTTACCGGCGGGAACGACCACCCCTCCCATTGGGGTTTTCACCCCGATTCATCGGGGGACGACTTTCGCTCCCCCGCCCCCGCTGCTAAAGCGGCGGGCTGTACCCGCCAAGGCGGGTCCCCTGGAAGGCGACTTTCGTGTCCCGGCAGTGACTCCCTGTTTCCAACAAATTTGTCTTCAAGCAAAGGGACAATATCTCAACCGGAGTTGATCAAGCTCCTGTGGCCCATAGCCGGACGGAAAATACTGCCCTGAACAGGACAGATTCCCAAACACGACAATTAAGAATCAAATTGCGCGTTGTCCATTTCCACGATGTAAGATCAATTTAGTCCCGCTTTATGTAAAATAATAAACGGAGGAAAGAGAGGGTCTTTCGATGAAATACTTTATCACGGGGGCGACTGGGTTTATTGGTTCTCATGTGGCTGCCCTGCTGATTGAATCCGGGCATCAGGTCGCGGCCCTGGTTAGAGACCGGAGGCGCGCGACAACCCTGGCTGCGCTCGGGATGAAACTATTCGAGGGGGACATCGTGGATCCTGAGAGCCTTCGCGCCCCCATGAGCAACGTTGACGGGATCTTTCATCTGGCGGCGTGGTACAAGATCGGGGCCCGTGATAAAACCAGCGCTTATAAAATCAATGTCGACGGCACTCGTCATGTTTTGGAGATGATGAGGAAATTGAGGATTCGCAAGGGCGTATATACCAGCCCCGTGGCGGTTTTCTCGGATACCCACGGGACCTTACCGCATGAATCCTTTCGCTACGAAGGTCCCCACCTCAGCGAGTACGACCGAACCAAATGCTGGGCGCACTACCGGGTTGCTTTGCCGATGATGCGCACCGGCCTGCCCCTGGTCATCGTGCAGCCCGGTGCGGTTTACGGCCCGGAAGATCCGAGCATCCTGGGCAACACTTTGCGCCAATATTTGCGGCGCCGGCTCCCCATGATTCCGCGCACCAGCGCGTTTTGCTGGTCGCATGTGGACGATGTCGCGAGGGCGCATCTGCTGGCCATGGATAAGGGGAGGCCAGGAGAAAGCTATATCATTGCCGGGCCGAAACATCCCCTAGTCGAAACCTTCGAGATGGCAAGTTCCATCACCGGGATCAAACCCCCGCCGATTCGTGTTCCGTCTGCGCTGATGAAGGGAATGTCCTATCTCGTTCGCCCGTTTGAGTCGTTCATCCCAATGCCCGAGGCTTACACCTCAGAGGGATTACGCGTGGCGGCCGGGGTGACTTACCTGGGCAACAACGAAAAAGCGCGGCGGGAGTTGGGGTACGATCCGCGGACTTTGAAGGAAGGCCTACCCGAAACGCTGATGAGCATGATGAATGAATTGAGAATCAAACCTGGAGCAGGAAGCTGCCAAGGATGAAGGGTGATCCGGAAGGGCAAGGGGTTGAGAGCTTTTCCTTGGCCCCGATTTATCGGCCTTCAGGCCCTCGAGACGGCACGTAAACGGCCCTTCCACATTGCCTCTAGAAACCTCCGCACACATCCCAAGAAGCGGGGTGTATGCGCCGCCGAGCCACGCGGCCTACCCAGTTGTGCCGTCTCGTCTTCGATCTACCAGGAGCGGCATGATGGCGAACACACCGAGCATCACGTAGTAGACCGTCCCCGACACGGGATCCCGGCTTGCCAGGTAGTCGCGAATCGACAGTCCCCGAATCCAGAGCACCAGCGTAAATTCCGCAACCAGCAGGAGTCCGAGGGCGATGCCACCCATCCCCAGCCGGCTGGCCGGCCGAGAGGGGACCGCGAGACGATTGACGATCCACCGCGCCGCGACAACGGTGACGATAACCATGAGCGGAGTTTCCATAAGCTCAGCCACCCTCGTTCCGAAACGGGGCACGGCCCAAAGGATGCGTATGGGTCCCAGGACGAAACCTGCTCCGAACACTATTGCAAAATAGAGTGCTCCCGCTTTCAGCGTCTGCATGACAGCTTGCTCCCTCCCAAAACATTCAGTCTTGCCATCGAATGGGGTTCTGACGGTAAGTGCCGCATACCCCGCCCTCTCATACTGGGAGACGAAGGGTCGCTCGACTCTTAAACCACACTCGCGGCGCAACCAGTTTCCGAGCTCCGGTCCAACGGATGTGATGTCATCTCACCCTGGCTGGACTGAACCCCAGGAGATACTGGGCGGCCGGGGTCAGGCGTTCGGGGACATTGTGCAGCGGATCCGTCGTGCGAATCGATTCCCGCGCGACAAACTGAATCTGAAGCACCCGGCGCGGGAGGTTGGTTCTGTTTCTGGTTCCGCTGTGCCACAGGTGCCCGTTGAAGACCAGCACGGAACCTGCTTGAGCAATGATCACCTTCTCGTCGGGATGATGGTTCTCCGGCGCCTGCATGGTCTTAGATAATGGTCTGGTCAAGAGATGACTTCCCGGAACAAGTCGCGTTGGGCCATTGTCTCGGGTGAATTCGTCCAGAATCCAGAGAGCCGTGACGATGCTGAACGGCTCTGACGGCGCCCGCTGGAACCAGTCCATGTGCAGCCCCTGTTGCCCGTACCCTGGCAAGGGGTCCCGTCCGCTAAATTGAAACACTCTGAATGCACGATTCAAGACGTGGTAGGCCACCACAAGGATTCTCGGATGCGTATAAACACTTTCGAGCCCCGCATCTTCATAGGCCAAACCATCGACGTGCCTCGTGCCACTCTGCTTGCCGTTGATTGCCTGCGGTCCACGACCGAGAGCCGCTTCGAATGCCGCACGAAGCTGTTTCAACCAGGCGACGTCCATGACATCCTGTATCAGGACGTAGCCATGCGTATCGAGCGCTTCTCTTTCGATAGGAGCAAGAGTGTTATCCGCAACTCCACATTGCCGGAGTGCTTCTTCAATGCCGTATAGCATTGCAGCTTTCATCTAAGTTTAATCCTTCCGGGTGAAAGCACAAATTGTTCAAAGCTCACTCCAACTTGCATGCGGCTTTCCGGCGACACTTTTGCATCAATGCCGCTTGCGGATTCCATTTGAATTATTGCTAACTCCGCCGGGGTCTGAGGGGAAATGATATAGGATCCCGGGCGCTTTCAAAGTCTCTCTTCGTTGAATGCCATGGAATTTGTATATAATGGGCCTCGATTCAACTTTGAACTCAAGCCCGGAGAAAATGATGAAATCATTTCTTGGCGTTCTCTTTATTGGGAGTGTTCTTCTCGCGACTCTTGTGCCCTCACGACCCGCGGCGACGGGGAATGACCAGGATTCCCTCCGATTGCCTGAAGAAAGACACCTGCACAACCTTCGACAGCTGACTTTTGGGGGCCAAAATGCCGAGGCCTACTTTTCGGCTGATGACAACAAATTGATCTTCCAGTCCACGCGGGATGAATATCCGTGCGATCAAATTTACACCATGAATATCGATGGTTCCGATGTGATGAGGGTCTCCACAGGACACGGGCGCACCACCTGTGCCTACTTCTTTCCTGATGGAAAGCGGATCACCTTTTCCTCAACTCATCTCGCCAACCCTGAATGCCCACCACGACCGGACTACTCGCGGGGTTATGTGTGGCCGGTCTACACGGGTTATGACATCTTTAGTGCTCTGCCGGACGGATCTGACCTGAAGCAAATCACCCGTACCCCCGGCTATGATGCCGAAGGTGTCATCTCCCCGAACGGAAAACGAATGGTATTTACTTCCATTCGGAAGGGAGATTTGGACATTTACACCATGGATCTCGACGGAAAGAACGTGAAACAACTCACTCACGAATTAGGCTATGACGGCGGACCCTTCTTCTCTTACGATGGCCGTTGGATCGTCTATCGTGCCTACCACCCGAAAACCGAAAAAGACATTGCCGAATATCGCGCGCTGTTGAAGCAAAGTCTGATCCGCCCGACCATCCTGGAGATTTGGATGATGAAGGCGGATGGAACCGGAAAACGCCAGATCACCCGCAACGGCAAGGCCAATTTTGCGCCGTGTTTCTTTCCGGACGGAAAGCGCATCATCTTTTCATCCAACATGCAGGATCCCAAGGGAAGGATCTTCAACCTGTACTCCGTGAGAGTGGACGGTTCCGGCCTCGAACGGATCACCACCAGTGACGCCTTTGACAGCTTTCCGATGTTCAGCCATGACGGGAAGAAACTGGTCTTCGCCTCCAATCGGAACGGCAAGGTTCCGCATGAGACGAATGTTTTCATTGCGGATTGGGTGGAATGAATCGAAGTTGTCAGTTCTCGGTTCTCAGTTGCCAGTCGTCAGTTCTCGGTTGTCAGTGTTTTCAATCCGCAATCCGAATTCCACAATTCGCAATTCGAAATCCGCATTCCGAAGATGGGACCGCAGTTCCACGTCTTCGTTCCGCGATCCGAAATCCGCATTCCGCAATCAAGCTGGATTGCCGGATTCATGCCTGGGCGATCAACTGTCGCAACATGTAAGGGAGGATTCCGCCGTGTTGGTAGTACTCAACTTCAATGGGGGTATCGATGCGCGTGGTGACGGGGACATCCTCGCTCCCGCCATCGGCGCGATGAATGGTCAACAACACATCCTGGCGTGGCTTGATGCCTCCCTTGAAACCCTTGATGTCGAAGGTCTCCGAGCCGTCGAGGTGCAGGGACTGCGGGGTCACGCCTTCTTTGAATTGACAGGGGAAAACCCCCATTTGTACCAGATTGCTCCGGTGGATTCGTTCAAAGCTTTGTGCGATGACCGCCCGGATCCCCAGCAGGCGCGTGCCCTTGGCCGCCCAATCACGTGAACTTCCGGTCCCGTACTCCAGCCCGGCAAGGACAATCAGGGGTTTGTGTTCAGCCTGGTACTGCATGGCGGCATCATAAATACTCATCCGTTGTTCGTCCGGGTAATGAACGGTTACCCCGCCCTCGACCCCGGGAACCATCAGGTTCTTGATCCGCACGTTTGCAAATGTCCCCCGTGTCATCACACGGTCGTTGCCCCGTCGCGAGCCATAGCTGTTAAAGTCCTCCACGGACACACCCTGTTCATTCAGATACAAGCCGGCCGGGGAGTTTGCCTTGATCGCGCCCGCCGGGCTGATATGATCGGTCGTCACCGAATCCCCGAAAATTGCCAGGGCCCGGGCCCCAACCACTTCTGAAATGAGACCCGGCTTCATGGTGAGGGCAGAAAAATAAGGGGGCTCCTGTATGTACGTCGACTCCGGATCCCACTCATATACATCCCCCTGAGGGCTGGGAATCTCGTTCCACAACGGGCTTTGCTCGGCAAGATTGCCATAAAGTCTCCGATAAGTTTCGGGGGCGATAGCCGAGCGCATGGCGTCGCGCACCTCCTCAAGACTTGGCCAGAGATCACGCAGGTAGACCTCCGCACCGTCCTTGCCCCTCCCGATGGGCTCTTGGGACATGTCAATCGCTACCGTCCCGGCCAGCGCAAAGGCCACCACCAGCGGCGGGCTCATCAGGAAGTTAGCCTTGATATTCTGGTGCACTCGCGCTTCGAAATTACGGTTCCCGCTCAAGACGCTGGCGGCGATCAAATCATTTTGGATAATCACTTCCTCGAGGTGCGGCTCCAGCGGACCGGAATTTCCGATACAGGTGGTGCACCCATAGCCCACGAGATGGAAGCCGAGGCGATTCAGAAAAGGCTGAAGGCCCGTCTTCTCGAGGTATTCGGTCACCACGCGGGAGCCCGGGGCCAGCGAGGTTTTCACGGCCGGGCGAACCGACAGTCCCTTTTCGACCGCCTTCCTGGCCAGTAACCCCGCGGCCAACATCACACTCGGGTTAGATGTATTGGTGCACGAGGTAATCGCGGCGATGAGGACGTCCCCATGTCGAAGGCCCACTCTTGCATTCGGAAACTCCGCCTCGGGCACCTCCTCGACCCGATCCGGAGTAGGATGCTCGTTGATCATCTCTCCCTCATCCATCACACTGGCCGCGGTCATGCCGGCGCCGGCGCCCAATACCGCTTCCTGGGCTCCCCCTCCCGCGAGGGGCTGATGAATGCCCTCAGGTTCTTTGCCCATCACGGCCCAGTAACGGCGCGCCGTTTCTTCTTCGGATTTGTTATACCCGCCTTCCTGAATCGGTTTCCGCAGGAGTCCGAGGAACTTCTCCTTGATCCTCGGCAAATCGATTCGGTCCTGGGGACGTTTTGGCCCAGCCACCGCGGGGACAACATCCCTGAGATCCAGTTCGAGCACGGTGCTGTACTGGCATTCACCTTTTGGGGGCATGCCGAACATTCCCTGGGCTTTGAAGTAATTGCGGACCAACTCCACCTGCTCACTGCTGCGTCCCGTCGCCCGATAGTATGCACAGGTCTCCTCATCCACCGGGAAGAATCCCATGGTCGCCCCATACTCCGGCGACATATTCGCAATGGTGGCGCGGTCCGGCACCGAAAGTCTCGCAGCTCCCTCGCCGTGGTATTCCACGAATTTCCCCACCACCCGCGCCTTCCGCAACATCTCGGTGACATGCAAAACCACATCCGTCGCAGTCACCCCTTCATTCAGTTGTCCGATCATGTCGACGCCAACCACATCGGGGGTCAGGAAGTAAACGGGCTGTCCGAGCATGCCGGCCTCGGCTTCGATTCCTCCCACTCCCCACCCCACGACGCCTAATCCATTGATCATCGTGGTATGCGAATCGGTTCCTACCAGGGTGTCGGGAAAATAAATCCCGTCATTCCCGATCACCCCCTTGGCCAGATATTCCAGATTGACCTGATGACAAATCCCAATTCCCGGCGGAACGACCTTGAACTTGTGGAACGTTTCCATGCCCCACTTCAAAAACTGGTAGCGCGCCCGATTGCGTTTGAATTCCATTTCCATGTTGAGCTGGAGCGCGTCGCCGCTTCGGGCGAAGTCCACTTGAACGGAGTGATCGATCACGAGGTCCACGGGCACGGAGGGCTCGACCCCTTTCGGGTCCTTGCCGAGACGGGCCATCGCAGAGCGCATGGCGGCAAGATCCACAAGAAGAGGGACCCCCGTGAAATCCTGCAGGAGAATCCGTGCCACGACAAAAGGGATTTCCTCCGTCCGCTCGGCCACCGGACTCCATTGCGCGAGACCTCGAACGTCCCCCTCCGAGATGCGCTTTCCATCGTAATTGCGCAAGATGGACTCAAGAACAATGCGAATGCTGACAGGCAATCTGGAAATCGCGCCCACTCCTTCCCGTTCGAGTTGAGGCAACGAGTAAAATTTGCCGGTGCGATTGGAGGACACCGGAAACGATTGGAGCGAATTGAAAAGATTGTGAGTCATCGGACTTAAACCTCCTTCTCCGCTGCTAAGTACGCCGAATCGCCATGATAGCCAAATCGTCAGTCCTGGGCGCCCCGGCCCGGAAGGCCGTGAGGTCTTTAAGACAAGCGCCCACCAGATCTTTCACAGCAAGCGCGTGGTTTACGCAGGCAAGTCGCGAGATTCTCTCCATCCCGTATTCAACGCCCCCGCTGTCCTGAGCTTCCGATACCCCGTCTGTAAAAAGAAGGAGTAGATCATCGGGAACCAGTTTCAGCCGGGTCGATGAAAATTGCTGATTACAGAAGACCCCCACCGGGAGGCCCGTCGCCTTAATGGGGGTGACTTCATGATCATGAACCAACAAAGGCGGCAGATGACCGGCATTGCATATTTCGACCTCTCCGGAACTGCCGGCTCTTCCACACACCAGGGTTGCATAGTGTGTGGGCAGGGTGGTTTCGCAGAAAACATGGCTGGCCCGCTCCACGAGTTGATTGAGGGGCAAGCCCACGGAGATCAGCGTGCGAAACATGGCATGAAGCTGTGCCATTAGCATCGAAGCCGCCACGCCCTTCCCTGAGACGTCTCCAAGGATAAAGTAGAGGTCCCCTCCTTCCACACTGACGAGGTCGCAATAATCGCCGCTGATGGCGCCGACTGGCTCGTAGTGATAGGACGCTTCCCAGCCATCAAAGCTCATGGCCTGCTTCGGAAGTAATCCACTTTGAATCTGCGCCGCCAGCTCGAGGTCTCTTTCGAGGGCGCGCTGCTGGGCCGGAGTGAGATGATCCAGGCAGAACTGGACCAACGGATCCGCCACTAGCCGTTCGGTTTCAATGGGGTCGTGACACACCTCGCACAACCCGTATGTGCCGGCACTCAAACGAGTGAGGGCCGCATCAACTTCCTGCAAAAGGTGCGACAGGTCTTCGTGCGTGGGGCCGGACACGACAGCCGCCTCAAGTCGCTGGCGGCGTTGAAGCAACTGGTCACGCATCATGTTGTCTAATTGGGTAGTCATTCTCTGCCCCCTAAACCGGGGTAATCGATTGGTATGCTAGAATCATTCGCCTTGAGACACTGTCCAAACTCGGATCATCGCGAAGGGTAGAACGAACCCTCCCCTTCGGATGCAGAACATCGTCTCACCGGAAGCAGTCCAAGCGCGATCCATCTGACAACCATTCTTCAAGCAGTTTTCTCAGCGGGAGAGTGAAGGGTGGAAATCCCTTCAGTCCCTCTCATCGTGATCAATTGAACACGAGAGTATACCGCTGCTCGATGGGTGGGGCAAGATGGATGAATCAACAGGAAGGTACTTCATTCTGTGTCGAACTGAGGCTAGATTCTCGGTTCACCGATCTTCATGAGGGCGGTCCCGCATTGGTTTGGCGCAACACCGGTACCCGGCCCCCCATGCAAGATAAAACATCTTTGGCCGGAGATTGGAGGTCAGAGACTGAGAGGACTACAGCCCATGTTGAATATCATTAGAATAGGGCGACGTTAGCCGGAAGCCTGATTGATTGCGACCAAGCCGAAGCATGTCACTAACACCTTTTCCAAACCTCACATGCTTCGGTCATTTTTTGTAGAATCCTGAAAGCGGGGAAACTCACTCGGGGTATTCGGATTGCGAATCGCCCTCATTACTGTGTTACGGTGGGACCCTCTTCAACCGGCAACGGTTCCTCTTGACCGCGTGCTTCTTCGGCGGCCTTTCGACGAACATGGAATAGTCTTCCGACCAGCAATCGGAATTCTTCAAGATAGAGGTAATAAACCGGCGTGATGTAAAGGGTGAGGAGTTGCGATACCACCAATCCGCCCACTACGGCCAGACCCAGGGGGCGGCGTGATTCTGCCCCCGCACCCACACCCAAGGCAATCGGCAGCGTGCCCATCAGCGCCGCCATGGTGGTCATCATGATCGGTCGGAATCGGATCAGGCATCCCTCGTAGATCGCGCCGTAGGCATCCTTCCCTTCTTTCCTCTGCGCTTCCAGAGCAAAATCGATCATCATGATCGCGTTCTTCTTGACGATGCCGACCAGCATAATGATCCCCACAAAAGCATAAATACTGAGGTCCACTTTGAAGATCAACAGGGTCAACAAGGCCCCAAACCCCGCGGAAGGGAGGCCGGAAAGAATGGTCACGGGATGGATGAAGCTCTCATACAAGATGCCCAGCACAATGTAAATGACGAGGATGGACATGACTAGCAAGAGTCCCAATCCTTTGAACGAAGCCTCGAACGCCTGAGCGGTCCCCTGGAAGCTTGTGCTGATTGTGGCGGGCAAGGTGTCTCTGGCCACCCGGTTCACTTCGGTGACCGCATCCCCCAATGAAACGCCCGGTTTGAGGTTGAACGAAAGGGTGACGGCCGGGAGCTGGCCCAAATGATTTACAGTCAGGGGACCCAAATCCTTAGTCAGGTCGGCCACCGCATTGAGAGGAACCAGTTGTCCCTGGGAAGACCGAACATAGAGCAATGAGAGCGCATCAGGATTCCTCTGGTACTGCGGCTCCAACTCCATGATGACCTGGTATTCATTATTGGGTGCGAAAATCGTCGAGATCTGCCGCGATCCATAAGCGGTGTAAAGGGCGTCTTCGACCTGTTGGGCCGAGACCCCCAGCGTCGAAGCCTTATCCCGGTTAATCATGACATTCAATTGCGGATTCTTGATCTGCAAATCACTATTGATGTCCTGAAGGCCCGGCAGCTTTCGCAACTCCGTCTCAAGCTGCGTCGCCCCGCGGTAGAGTTCATCCGTATCCGGACTCTGAAGGGTAAACTGATATTGGCTTTTCGTGAGCTGTCCCCCAATCCGGATCGGGGGAAGATTCTGCAGATAAACGCGCATGCCCGGAACAACGGCCAGTTTCGGGCGCAGTTCCTCGATGACCTCATCCGCGCTGAGGCTTCGCTCCTTGCGAGGTTTCAAGCGCATAAAGAGCCGGCCGGTGTTGCCGGCCGTGTTGGGCCCACCCGCTCCGACGCTCGACATAAAAGAATCGATATTGGTATCCTGGGTTACGATGGCGGCCACGGCCTTCTGATGCTGCGCCATGTCGTCGAATGAAATTCCCTGGGCCCCTTCGGTGAATCCAAAAATCTGGGAGGTGTCTTCACTGGGGAGAAAACCCTTGGGA
>JBAVHJ010000381.1:0-1589 GCA_049685715.1 Terriglobia bacterium
CCCTTATCTCGACGAGGCTACTTGCGAACCGGAAGTCCAAGCTTTCGACCAAGTCATCGTTAAGGTCATATAATCTGACGAAGTACCACCCGATTTTCTTGCTTTCGAATCCAAAAAATTCTAGACCATCGCGGAATTGTCCTGAATCGGCGCACTGGCGCATTTGCAACTGGGGAGGGCTTACACTCTGTCGGGCAACAGTGCCAAAGCTAAAGCTGCATACCAAGACTTCCTCACCCTCTGGAAAGACGCCGACCCCGACATCCCCATCCTTAAAGAGGCCAAAGCGGAGTACGCGAAGCTGCAATAGGAGCTCGTTGGGACTCTCTCGGCACGCGGCGATTCTCAACTGGCGCAACCAGGCGATAGCGCTCAGAATGCAGATCAGGCTGCGCCGTCTCTGAGAAACTGGGCGAAAGGACGGATTGATTTCATCTTCTCTTCCCGCAATCCGCGCAGATCTTCCTCGCCGAGTCGATTTTCGTACAGGAGTCTCCCCAACACATCGATAAGTCGCGAACCGCGAAAGTCGTATTTGTGGGCGATCTCTTTACGGCGTTCCGTCAGGTAATGTTCCAAGTCCCACAGATCCGACGACTGCTGGATCTGGCTGGCCATCTCTTTGCTTCCTGAATCACTTCGTGAAGCTCTCGCCCCAGGGCAGCGTCGAAGGCTCTGCGGGCGATGGCCTTTTCCGATTTCGACCACGTCGGCTCGTTCTGGGAGTGATACGTGTCTTGGGTCGCAGATGGGCTGCTCATGTTCCGATCCTCCGTGGCCGCTGAAAAGCGCGAGCATCACTGATCGCGGCCACAACCGCTGGGGCCGTGACCGGTCCAATGCCTTCCACGGCTGCGGTGCGCTGGCACTCCGCGTTCTCGCGGAAGGATCGGTCGATCCGCTCATGCCGCCTGCTTAGCTGCACTTTAGCCAATGCCGGCGGATAGCTGTTCAGTTCCTGGACAATCGTCCAATTCGGAGACATCACTGACTTATCACGTCCTTCAACTGAGTGAAGGATCAATAACTTGAGTTGCCGCCGATATGGAACCCAAAGTGCCCACAGAAGAGAACAGGTATGCTAGGTGGAGACGCTTCTCTTGGTCGAGAACAGCCAGTTCTTCCGATTGATGCACGAAAGAATCCTGATGCTAGCCGGCTACCGTGTGGTGACTACCTGAGACGGTGAAAAGGCCTTGCGGTTGGCTAGCGAAAGCGGTACCCAACCTGATCCTTTTAGACATGTTCTTGCCAAAGTTGACAGCACCGCAGGTTCTTCGATCACTTAGGGCAACCCCACAGACCGCCCGAGTTCCCATTGTTGTGCTCAGCGGCCTTCCCCAAAGCAACGGGCGTCAATTGAGAAGGGACTGCGCTACAGCCTACTGCGACATATCGAGACTCGGACTGCACCAACATTTGGAATCTCTAATTCAGATCGTGAGGCGAGTATTGGAAGAACAGACCGAGGAAGACGGCGCTGCCTGATTCCCAAGTCTCCATCTCTATACCTTATACCCTGCCCAGGAGAAACGAAATATGACACCAGAAATGGCATTTGAATGTTTGCTTGTATCCCACGATCCAGC
>JBAVHJ010000382.1:0-1788 GCA_049685715.1 Terriglobia bacterium
GCGTAGTCCACGCTGCCTGGTCTGATACCCGCGACGGGGCCAGCATGCAGGTGTGGTCACAATCCATCACCTGGTAGTGCGCTGTAAGAACCACGAGGTCTGAGAGAGCATGCTATGCCTCTCAGGCCTCGTTTTTCTTGGCGCCCTTTTTCTCGTCCTTGGGGGATTCGGTGACTACTGTGGCTGGGTTCAGACGGTTCGAGCATCGTCTGGATTTGCTACGGCCAATCATCCGACTTCATCGCAGTTGGGGAAACCCGCACGGCACCGTGCCCAAATTCATGCGCCGCGGTGGGGAAGCTCTACCTAGCCAATCTATCCCTTCCTAGGCCCTGGCTTTTTTAGCCGTATCCGTATCGGGGTCGTGCAAGCAAAAGTTCAGAGAGAAGTGCGTCATGAAGCCGCGCCCCTTCAAAACAAAGTCAGAATCAGGGGTTTTTCCGCCGCCTGTAAAGCGGTTGCCTTCCCGAAAGCCTGGGCGAATCAGCGCCCTGCGGTTTAGTCTGGCGACGACCGCTCGCAGAGTCGAGTGACGGTCGGCAATAATTCACTGGGGACCTCGGCTTTGTGCACGACGGCATCGACCAGGTGGCGAGTCTCCTCTGGGATCTCGCTCCCGGAAAACATGACCACGGGAGTGTCCGGCCGGAGACGTCGTATTTCATAAGCGAGCTCGTGCCCACTCATTTCCGGCATGTGGTAATCGAGAAGCACGGCGTCAAAACTGAATATGGTCGCCAGTCTCAGCCCGCGTCGCGCGGACGCTTCCGCAACCACAATGTATCCCGATTTTTCGAGTATCCGTCTTTCGTAGTCCAAAACGGCCTGGCTGTCATCGATGCAGAGGAGCACTTTCGGCTGTCCTTCATAGGCTCGACTCATTGGAACCTCCCAAAAATGGGCAGCCCCGCCTCTGGGGAAGGCTATCTATAGGCATAGTGGAGGCAGAACTGCCCTTCCTTTTATGGACAAAGGAACCCAGACCCTAACGTTCGACGCGCAATTCCCCACAATCTTGGGGGTAAGTGTGATCTAGCGCCGGAGGTTTGTCTGTTCAAAAGTGCACACATCCTGGTGCGCCTGGCTCAGATCGATGGCCCAACGGCCGGCACGCGATTTTCGCGATACGACAAGAAATCTTCCTGGGTTGCAGACCTTGTTCACGGATACGATTTTGGCTGGAAAAAGCCGAGCGTGCCGTGGCAAAATGATCCAAAGAATTGCTCCCGCAGCGGGTGCCGGAGTTGTCGTATGCCATCTCGTCGCCGGTTGCCGATACCGCGCCGTCTCCAGAAGCAAACCAGGGTCTTTGATCCTCAAGCCTTCTTAGCGAACACAGGCGTTGGCAGGACTGTCTGTAGCTACAAGGCGAAACAGGCCGTTTTTTCGCAAGGCGAGCGTGCGGACGCTGTGTTCTACATTCGAGAGGGAAGCGTGCGGCTCAGCGTGCTCTCCAAACAAGGCAAGGAAGCAACCATCGCGCTGCTCGGCCCGGGCGATTTCCTGGGCGAAGGATGCCTGGCCTCGGATCAACCGGTGCGTCTGGCAAGCGCTACGGCAATCACGGACTCCTCCATCTTAAAGATTGAAAAGAAGCGAATGGTGAGTACGCTGCACGCGGAACACGAGTTGTCCGACCTGTTTGTTGCGTACGTGGTGGAACGTCACAATCGCACACAAGCGGACTTGGTCGATCAACTGTTCAATTCGAGCGAGAAGCGGCTGGCCCGAGCGCTTTTGATCCTGTCCCGCTTCGGGAAAAAGGATACGCCCGAGGTCGTGATACCC
>JBAVHJ010000383.1:0-2036 GCA_049685715.1 Terriglobia bacterium
AGCGGCAACCGCGGCCGAAGCAGCCGCGCGGCCGGTAGGGATGCGACGGCCCGCTGGCGGCGAGATGGGCGGAGGCGGTCCCGAGGCAGCGCCGCGCAAGGTGGACGTCAAGATCGAGTGGGAGGGCATTGCCCGGCGCTCACATCAGATCACGCGCTTATCCGACAATATCACCAGCGTCGTGGTCTCACCTGACAGCAAAACCTACGCGTTTGTGGTCGTGGGTACTGCGGACGGGCGTCCCAGCCAGTCGATTTATACCATCCAGGAAGATGGGGAACGGCTGACCAGGATCACGCAGGCCGGTCCGTCCGGTGAAGAGGAGGGCGGAGGAGGCTTTGGAGGATTCGGCGGAATTTCGTCCCTGCAGTTTTCAAAGGACGGCCGGACCCTGTTCTATCGCCAGGCCCGTGGCATTTACTCCATCGGACTGGCTGGAGGCGGAGAAGGGGCCGGGGGTGGCGCGGCCGCTGGACCTGCTGCGGTACCCAGCACCGCCGGGCCCGTGGGGGGACGAGCGGCTCGCCGGCTGAACTTCGTCGCGAAGGTCGAAGTCGATCATCGCGCGGAACGCCAGCAGGTGTTTAACGAGAGCTGGCGCGTCATGAAGTTTCGCTTCTACGATCCCCAGATGCACGGCGTCGACTGGACCAAGATGAGGCAGACATATGAGCCGCTGATCGCTTACACGGCGGACCAGGAAGAAATGCACAACGTCGTCAGCGAGATGATCGGTGAGCTCAACGCCTCACACACCGGCATCAGCTCGGGTGCCGCAGGGCCGGGCGGTCGCTCAGAAGTCCAGACGCGCTATCCCGGATTCGAGCTGACCTCCGATCCGAGCGGTTATTACAAGGTCTCCTTGATTTACAAGAAAGGGCCAGCCGATCACGACTACGTCAAAATCAAGGAAGGGGATTTCATTCTCGCGATCAACGACCATCCCTTGAAGGCCGGTGATAATTACTTCCAGTATTACAATGCGGCGGCCGGACGCAAGTTCGAATTCACCGTCAACTCCAAGCCTGCGATGGAGGGGGCCTGGAAAACCAAGGTCGATCCGGTGAACGGTGGGGCTTACGGCACCCTGCAATACGACAAATGGGTGGCCGACCGGCGTGCCATGGTCGACAAATGGTCCCATGGCGAGATCGGCTACCTGCACATCCGTCAGATGAACCAGGAATCACTACAGAAATTCGAGCGCGACCTCGCGGAACAGCACTTCAAGAAGGCCATGGTCATCGATCAGCGCTTCAATCCGGGCGGCGGAATCGATCAGGAGTTGCTGGAGATTCTGCAGCAGAAGCAATATCAATACACCCGCGTCCGCGATTCCATTCAGATCACGCGGCCCCTGCGCGCCTTCTTTGGTCCCCTGGTCGTCATGCAGAACGAGCGCTCCACGTCGGATGCCGAAGTCTTTCCGGACGGTGTCCGCACCCTGAAACTCGGCAAGGTGGTTGGAGTCACGACTTATGGGGCGGTCATTGGAACCGGCTCTTACACCCTGATGGACGGGTCCGCCATCCGCACCCCCGGCTCCGGTTTATGGAACGTGAGCGGAACGAATTTGGAAAATTTCGGCGTTCCGCCGGATGTCTACGTCGACAACACCCCGGCCGATTTCCTGGCCAGCCTGGATGCGCAACTAAAGAAGGCGGTCGAGGTTCTACAGCAGGGACTGAAGCAGAAGAAGTAGTGAATGGCCCCGTCTTTATTATTACGACGGCACGATCACCTGGGTCGGGAGCAAGGACCCTGCGTCTGCGCAGCTTTGGTAGCCCCGGCGTGTCCTTGCGCCGGGGGCCTTTGTCAGCATTCTCGCAAAAAGACCCCGGTGATCCGCCAGAAGTATTGGTGGACGCCAAGCAATTCTGGCGGACACCGGGGCTACCAAGACTCACAAATGTCCCCGGCGCCCGACAATGGATCGGAATTCATTAACGCGCATTTGACGCGGCACTGCCAGCAGCATCAGGTGCAGTTCACGAGCGGGCGGCCTTACCAGAAGAATGATAATGCCCACATTGAAC
>JBAVHJ010000384.1:0-4704 GCA_049685715.1 Terriglobia bacterium
CGGCAGATCCGGCTGAATATTATCGACTCCAACCAGTACGTTGCCCAGATATCCCCTGAAGGCGAACTGACACTTTCAACCCAATACATTACAGCGACCCAAAATGACGATGAATTGGCGTTCTTGCTGGCCCACGAGGTATCTCATCGCCAGCACCCGGCGAACTGCATTCTTTCCTTTTCAACTTCAGTGAACCAGCCGGCGAAGGTTTTCAAGGCTCCCGGACAGAGGCAGGGAGAGCTCCAGGCAGACCGAATGGGAGTTTTTCTGGCCTCGGTGGCGGGCTATCAAGCCAGCGCCGCGGAAAGCCTCTTTGGAAGGATTCAGAACATCCCAGACATTTCCGACGGGTCCCATCCCGAATTCAATGCGCGTCTGAAGGAGACCGAGGAAGAGCTTCATTCGATCATTCGATCCATCGAGCTTTTCCGGGTCGGCATCTCGTTCTTCAACACGGAGCAATATAGCCGGGCCGTGGCAGTATTTGAGACTGTGGCTACGATCTTCCCAAGCCGTGAGGCCCTCAACGACCTTGGGCTGGCGTATCACAAGCTCGCGATGGAGTATTCCCCCCAGAACTGGGGGTTCAAAAAGTCTGTGATTCTTGATCCAGTGGCCCGTGCGATCGAACCTGTCCGCGAGGACCTGCCGGAAGCAAATCTCTTTGCAGAGTTCTTGAACAAGGCCGTTGAACATTATCAACGCGCCATTTCGCGGGACCCCTCTTATGTCGCCGTCCGCATCAACCTGGCGGGTGCCCTTGACGAAAAAGGGGATTACCCGGGCGCACGTCGTGAACTCGAAGTCGCTCTGAAGCTGGACCCCACCTCTATGGAAAAGGCGCAGGCCTTGAATAACCTCGCTGTCATTGCCGCAAAAGAGTCACGCCTGGAAGAGGCTTCGGGGTTGTTGAGGCGCGCGGTCGAGGCCAATGGCACTTTTGCGGATCCCCATTTCAACCTGGCCCGGGTTCGGGAGTTGCAAGGGAATACGGCCGCGGCCATGATTGAGTACGCCCGGTACGCCCAATTGGCTGACAGGGAGCGGGACGGTTGGCTGCGAATGGCCTACAATAAGTTGAACAAGCCCTGGCTGGGGACGGCTGTGGAGCCTTCTGGTATCCTTCCAAAACTGGGGAGCGTGCAACTGGGCGCTTCGATCAACGCCGTAACCAAGCAATTCGGCACCCCCACTGTGACCTGGCAGCTCAAGACGCCTACCCATTTCGATGTTTTCGTAAGCCTCTTCGAAACATCTGGCCTGGTGGTCTCGGGCTCTGAAGATATTGTTGATTTTGTCCAAACCACTCCCCGCTACTCAGGGATTGATCCTACCAATCATCTCTCTGTGGGTATGACTCGGGACGACTTGACGTCCAAGCTTCGCCAAGCCGTGCGAGTGCCCGTTCCAGGGTCCCGCGAAAGCTATATCAATTTCGAGCGCGGCCTGGGCATCAACCTCCGCAACGAGAGAGTTGACGCCTGGTACATCTTCGAACCCATCGTATAACCCTGACGTGAGGCGTACACCTCTCATAGCAACTTCGAGAGAAGCGCGGGAATCACAAGGATGGTCTATTTCTCCTTCGACTTGGAGGCCTTGGGCTTCTACATTGGCCCTGTGAACGAACTCTCCCTCAGACTGTACCGGGGCCGTGATATGCCCTCCCTTCGGGGTGGGGGACAGCATTTCAAACGTCTCACTTTTTGAGGCATGAATGCGAGGCAGCCATCCCTTTTTCTGTTCTTCCCCTCTCCGTTGGTTGACACTGTTCAAGCCAATAAGCTATATTCAAGCTCGGCGTGATGAAGCGGCGCCCCGACACTCGTCCCTGAGTCAGTGTTAAACCCCTTAAAGTCGTATTTCGCTCTGTTTCGATCACCATGAACCTCCCCATTGCACTGACACTCTCGCGAATTTTTCTCGTCCCCGTGGTGGTGGTGGTCTTGTTGGCAAGCCGATTTCCCATATTCCCGGATCTTTATGCCCAATACCAGGAATTCATAGCCGTCACGCTTTTTCTTGCGGCAGCCATCACTGATTCTCTGGACGGCTATTTTGCGCGAAAGCGAGGCCAGGTCACCACGCTTGGAATCCTCCTGGATCCCATTGCCGATAAGCTCTTGATCTCGGCCGCCCTTGTCTCCCTGGTGAAAACGGTCCCCTGGGTTCCCGCATGGCTGGTGGTGCTCATCATCGGCCGCGAATTTGTGGTGTCTGGCCTGAGAAATATCGCTTCGGCCGAAGGATTTACGATTGACGCGTCGGAGCTGGGTAAGATCAAAATGATTATGCAGGTGGTCGCCATCACCCTGATCATCATCGGGAGCAAGCATAAGGCCTTTGAGCTGTTAGGCAGGGGGGCCCTCTATCTGGTGGGATTCTTCGCCGTGGTGTCGGCGGTTCAGTACTTTCGCCACTTTTGGGGGAAGGTGGACGGCAGCATCAAGGAGCGTCAGCGTCGCCGCCGCTCGATCTTGCTCCGGCGAAAAATGAGACGCGATGTGGCAGCTAAGTAAATCGGATCAAGCTTTCCTGCTTTCTCTTGCCCGGAAGACGATTTCAGACCATCTTCAGAATCAATCGGTGTCCCCTCCCGGGGACGTCCCGGAAGGTCCATTACTCGAGAAATGTGGGGCGTTTGTCACGCTCACCCAGGACAAACAACTTCGCGGGTGTATCGGGTACACCACCTCCCATAAGCCGCTTTACGAGACCGTCATGGACTGCGCCATATCCGCAGCCACCCGGGACCCCCGGTTTGGTTCTATGGAAATTGAAGAGCTTCCCCGAACCCACATCGAGATCTCGGTGCTTTCACCGTTCTTTGAAATCAAAGATGTGAATGAAATTGAGGCGGGCAAGCACGGGCTGATGATCTCACGGGGGAATCGGCGGGGGTTGCTCCTCCCTCAAGTGGCCACCGAACACCACCTCAACCGGGAAAGATTCCTCGATCAAACCTGCCTGAAAGCGGGGCTCCCGATGAAGTCCTGGAAGGACTCCGGGACACGCATCGAGGCGTTCACAGCGTTTGTGTTTGGGGAATCAGGCATCGAATAGGTTTCTGTGATCTCGTCAGCACCCCGATCTCACTTGGATTCATCGGCCGGCTCTTTATAGGGTTGGGCCAGGAATTTCCTCGCCTCTTCCTGCGCACCCTGGGTATTGTCGTTGGTGTCGATGGCCTTTCGGTACTCCTGGACGGCGCGTTCGCGCTGAGCCAGCGCATCATAGACCTTGCCCAGGTTGATGTGACTGAACACTTCCACCCACTTCGGATCCAGATCACCATTGAGGGCCTCGCGAAAGGCATTCGCCGCCGAGTTGTAGTTTCGCTGGGCCAAAAACGCCTCTCCGATTCGAAAGTGTGCCAGTGAATTGTGCTTTTCGAGATCCAGGGCTTTCTTGTAAGCCTCCACCGACTCGACGTACTCGCCCTGATCATACAACTCTTTCCCCCGCTGAATGGCCGTGAGGATACGCGTCCGGGGATCATAGCGAAGTAACCGATGGTGAGGGTCGAGGTCCACTCGAACCGGCTGCCCGAACGTTTCGATTTCAAAATCCGAGCTTGTACCGGATAACTCCACAACCTTTGACTCGGGTTTGCCTTGCGTTTCGATAGAGACTTCCACCGGCATCCGTAAGGTATCCATATCCTGTTCCACGTGGCCCTGCACGCGGAATCCCTTCTGAGTCCGGAAGACCGTGTACTTCAACCGAAAATCGGGTACCCCTGTTGACAGGATCCATTCCGCAAAAAAGTAGGTCAAATCCTGGCCTGCCACCTGTTCGACTACCGATTTGAAGTCAGCGGTTGTGACCGTCTGATAGGCGTACTTGGTGGCAAAGGTCTGGAGCAGCGTGGAGGACTTGGAATCCCCGATCAGATAGCGCAACATATGCAAGACGAAGGCGCCCTTGTATTGAACCACAGAACGATACTCGTCGGTCTCCTCGGTCAAGCGGCCCGCATTCGAGATGGAGCCCGCGCTCTCGTGCACCAGCGCCTTTATTCCGATCTCCTTCATCTCGTCCTCATAGGCGCCCTCCCCGGCATAGTTTTCCATGAACAAGGCGGCGGAATAGCTCGCAAACCCTTCGCTGAGCCAGTAGTCACTCTTGGAGCGCGGGTTGAGCCGGAGCCCCCACCATTGGTGTGCAGTCTCATGTGCCAGCAACCGGTAATTCACCTTCGCGCTCATCGTGCGTCGCGCCAAGAGCGTCAAGCCGGGTGCAGAGTAGCCGCCAACCGTGGAATCGTCGATTTCCGCGATGGAGTAACCGGCGAACGGATAAAGGGAGAAGCGGCTGATGTAAAACTCGATGATCTTGCCGGCCATTTCTCCGTAATCCTTTGCCAGTTTTACATCCGACTCGTTCAGGTACAAGGTGACAGGAATGGACTCGGTTTGAACCGTGGTCTGCACGTACTTTCCCGCCGCCACTGTCATCGGAAATTGCTGTGGGTCTGATTGCCAGTGATAAACATCTTCCTTGGCGCCCTTATCCACGCCGGTCAGTTTTCCCTGGGAAACCACAACAATCCCTTTAGGAACGGCCATATTCAACTGGACGGCGGCCCGATCAAAATTGTAGCCATTCATCGGCAGCCAAAAGGATCGCGCCAGGAGATACGAGCCCGTCTCGTCGATATTGGCGAGCTTGACGTCTTCAACCGGGCTGCGGTCGCTCTTGTTC
>JBAVHJ010000385.1:0-2017 GCA_049685715.1 Terriglobia bacterium
GCGGAGATGGATGATGCGACTGCCGTAGGAGGCGTTCTTGTCGGAGTGGGTGACCTGAATGATGGTGACCCCCTCGGCGTTCAGCTTCTTGAAAAGTTCCATGATCTCCTCACCCTGGCTGGAGTGCAGGTTCCCTGTGGGTTCATCCGCGAGAATAAGCTTGGGGTTGGCAATCACGGCGCGGGCGACGGCGACCAACTGCTGCTGTCCGCCGGAGAGCTGGTTGGGGAAGAGATCTTTCTTCCCGACAATTTGGAAACGGTCCAAAACATCGCACACAATGCTCTCTCGTTGACTCTTCTTGACGTCCCGGTATGACAGGGGGATCTCGAGATTCTCGTAGACCGTCAGGTTGTCGAGCAGGTGGTAGCTTTGAAAAACGAAACCAACATATTTCTTGTTGAATTCGGCCCGCCTCTTCTTGTCGAGCTTGTGAATCGGCTGATCCAGGAAATAATACTCGCCACTCCAATCGCTGTCGTACATCCCGAGGATATGGAGCACCGTGGATTTGCCCGCGCCTGACGGGCCCATGATTGAGACGAACTCTCCCTCCTGGACATCAAAACCTACGCGGCGCAATACGAAGGTCTTCGACACGCCATGAGCATAGAACTTCTCTAAATCAACGAGTTTGATCATCATTCCCCCGGGGAAGTGAATTTTGAATTGCGGAACAGTTTATTTCGGATTGCGGATTTCAGATTGCGGAATTGAAAAACACCAGTCATTCAACAATTGGCTTTCTGGAGTCACGGATTGCCAATCCGAAATGGGAAAGCGAAAAACCTGATTGAGTTATTCCGCAATCTGAAAACCGCAATCTGAAATCCGCAATCCACAATCCGAGCTCCGAAATCACATCCTTCCCTGCCTCAGTCGGTCCAGGGAATATCCATTATTTTCCAAAGCCCAGAACAATACGAAAACGACCAGTCCAAAGGTAACATTCTGCGCCACTGTGCCGGGCTGGCCGGTCATCGCCGTCCCAAATACCAGTGCCATCATAAGCAGGCCGGCCAGCAGCAGCGCAAAGGCAGTGAATAACCCGAGGATCAACAGGATGCCGATGAGCACTTCAGCAAAAGGTAAGATCCGGGCGAAGGGGGAAACCAGGATCAGTGGAAGTTTCCCGGTGAACTCCTTTTCCAGAATGGGAGCAAAGTTGCCGATCCCCATCCGAAATTTCCCGATTCCGTAAGTCGCAAACATGACGCCCAGGGTGATGCGCAGCAAGGCATATCCAATCTCGCGAGAGTTTCGCATCATGGAATCTCCGATCTGGAAAACAGTTGCCAGTGAGGAGCTGCTCCGGTTATTCAATTCACCTGGCAAAGGCCGCATTCTAACAATAAGGGCAGGAGCGCATCATAACCCACTTCGGGCGTTTCTTCATGCTGTAAGCTGAAGGCTGAAAGCTGAACGCTGATAGCTCACCATTAACATCCCGCGACTGTCAACTGAGAACTGGCAACTGCTTTCTGACAACTGGCAACTGGCTACTCATACCGCAATGCAACCACCGGGTCTACCCGGGTGGCGCGTCGTGCGGGCAGGTAACTCGCCAGCAACGCCGACAGGGCAAGCGTCAAAGAAACGCTTCCGAAAGTCAGCCAGTCCATCGCCTCGATTCCGAAGATCAGGCTGGACAGCAGCCGTGCCAGTGCGATGGAGAATACGAGTCCAACTCCCAAACCGATGAATGTCAACCAGGCTCCCCGGGCAACAATCATCCCCAGGACATTGCGCGGGTCGGCGCCAAGGGCCATGCGGATTCCAATTTCATGAATTCGTCCGGTCACTTGAAAAGACATGACACCGAAGATGCCCACGGTCGAAAGAATCAATGCGATGACCGCAAGGGCGCTCAGGATGACCGCAATGTAAGCAATGCCGACGGTGGAGTCTGAAATCACCTTGTCCATCGTCTTCATCTCATAAAGGGGCTGTTGGAAATCGACCCGCGCAATCGCTCCCCTCACTGGCGATATAAACTGCTTGGGATCACTCGTGGAAC
>JBAVHJ010000386.1:0-10540 GCA_049685715.1 Terriglobia bacterium
GTTTTCAGAGAGCATCTGTCTGTTGGGAATGTCATCGGGATCATGTTTTGCGTCGTGGGTCTGATTCTTGTGACTCACAAGTGAAATTGAACCTTTACATTTCGGCTTGCCAGCTGATACCCGGGCTGGCAGGCGTCGAGGAGTGATGATATGCCAGAGGTCACCACGGGTGCCGTGGTTGGGCACCTTCTTGCGGTACTCCGAGAGGGGTTCGAAGGACCGGGACGATGGAACTACTACACCGACCGAAGTGCAGTGGCAGGGTTGTTCAGAACGCTGGCGCGCCTGAATGCTGCCGAAGCATCGCGTTTGTGGGGGGGAACTTCGATTGCGGCCCATGTGTTCCACTTGACGTTTGGCTTGGCCGCTTCTTCTGCCTGGATCGGCGGTGACCGTATGCCACGGGATTGGGCGGAAAGCTGGCAGGTTAGCACCGTGGATGAGGCTGCGTGGTCGAACATGCAGGACAAACTGCGGGCAGGCTATGAAGAACTTCGTCAATCAATCGAATCCAAGGCCGCGTCCAGTGCCGAGTCAATGGGAGGAGCTATTGGGGTGATTGCCCACGTCGCTTACCACGTGGGCGCCATCCGCCAGAAACTCGCCTATAGCCAGCAAACCTGAATCCTGCCAGACACCACCCGGAGCCGCTTTATTTAGGCTTCCATTCAGCAGCACTGATGTTTCCCGTGGCCGGGGGCGCACTGTGACTGTTAAGACGAGAAACGACGGAATAAATCCTCCCACTGAGTGGCCCCGGATTTCTGCATTCAGATTGGCGCGGCATCACCTGGCAGGCGAGACCCAGGCGGATCTCATCACCGTGGTCCGTAGCGCCTCCGGAATCCAGTCGCAAGTCATGTCATGTGCCGAGATGGATGGATTTCACCTGTAGTCGTACCGGACGGGCGAGTGATCGGGATCTGGTCACTTAAGGGCCGGGGGCCTCAAAGGTTGATGGAGGTTGGACCATTCGACAGAATTTCCGGAATCATTAAGGGACAACATTGAAGAGGAAGCTCTAAGCTTAGGCCGCTTCCTTGAGACTCTACTCCAAGTCAAGTTTGACAGGTAGGGATACGTCGTGGGGCGTTTGTCCATTTAGAGGACTCTCAACAAGAAGGTTTTGTGCAAGAAAGGATTCGTGCGACGGACGGGGCGGGTCCTTCACAATTTGGTTCTTTCAGAACTAAAGTTGATGCTGAAAGGAGTCTCCCGCTGGTGGTACTTCGTAGCCGGGGGGCTTTTCATCGCGACTCTAGCAGCCCCACCCCGTATATCACACGAATTCCTGATTGCAGTCTGGATTTGGCCGTTGCTGATATGGTCGCAAATGGGGACTCGGGAGTGTCGATATGCGACCTCTGCTTTCATTTATTCAGCTCCATCGTTTCTCTGGAAACAACTGCCTGCCGCATGGCTTCCGGGAGTTATCGTGACCTTTCTGGTTGGAGGCGGAGTGCTGTCGCGGGCCTCTTTGGCCGGTGATCTGCACGCTATTTTGTCCTGGCTTGTTGCGGCATTCCTCATACCTACATTGGCGCTTGCTTAGGGGATTTGGAGCGGAGGGACAAAGACATATGAAGTCGTGTACTTCTTGTGGTGGTATGCCGGCCCTTTCCAAATCTAAATGAGAATTAATGAGAATTGAAGAGAGCTAGGCCTTGTTTCGATCATTCCGCTCTAACCGCAGAGTTAGGTTCTACAGCCCTGGGTTACGCTCTTAGCTACCCCGGGACAGATTTCGTTTCGATTGACGTCCGACCCGGCTATTCGTCTTGGGCAACAGCCCTCCCGCAAACGGCAATTGGCTGAGAAGAGTTCACTGTTTTCAAAATGGCGAGCCAGCGTTTCGCGGTTGCAGGGACTTGATGCTCATTAATGAAATCCGTTTAATCCAATACCACAAAACGGGATCTTGAACGTCCGCACATGTAAGTCTTTCCACAGAAACAGAATTCTCTCGAACCAGCTCCTTCGGTGTGAGCCAAATCTGCATGCGGTGGACATCAATTCATTATCATGTTCACAGGCCATAAAGCTGGCGGGCATTTTCCCGTAATACCATACGGGCGAGGTCCGTGGCGCGGCCGCGCGAGATCTCCCCGTCGCGCAACATTCCCGTGAGTGCGATGGCCAGGGCCTGTCGGCCATCACGAGCGCCAATCCAGCCGGATTCTTCCCAACCCATCTGGTCAGAGTAGGGATAGGCATCGGTCCCAAACATGACCTTCTCCGGCACCCATTCCAGCCATCGGCGAATATCGGCCGCCAACGTCGCCGGCGACAGCACCAGGTCCTGGGCCGAAAAGTCGAGGTAGGCATTGGGCTTCACGAGAAGGGAGGTGATTTCACGCGTAAAAGGCCATCCGCCATGGATCATGACGAAGTTCGTCTTGCGCAGTTCCGGATCTTCAAGAACCGATTCGAGCAGTAGCGGATTGGTTCCCGCCACGTCGAAGTAGCTTCCACCGCCCGCGTCGACGTGGAGATGCACCGCCATTCCCAGACGTCCACATTCCGCTGCGATGTACCGGAACAGGTAATCTTGAAGAGCCTTGTATTCGGTGTCGAGTGGCGTCCCCCGGCTGGCGAATTCCGCGTATACCCGCTCTGCGACCGATCGGTCGACGCGGTCGAACTGGAGCGAGCGCAGGTAGGCTGCTTCGAACTTCTCGGCCAGGGCCCCGCCCTGCTTGTGCCGCTCTAGCGTGGGTGTCACCACGCCCATCAGGTACCCGGAAAGTGTCGCGGGCAGCGCCTTCAACCCGGACTCATCGAGATACCGCGTGCGGAGGACATCTTCCAGGGGAAAGAAGGCCTTTCGGTCAGGGTTTTGCTGTGCCAGGTGGGAGTTGTCGAGCGGGAAGATCAACGCATCTGCATAGGGCACCCAACGGAAGCGGGGCGGCTCGATGCTGGTCCCCAGGGCCACGCGGTTGGCCAGCATAATGTCCACACCCATCTGGTCCAACACCCATGCGGGATAGGAGTCTCCTTTCTCGCGCATGACCGTTGCTTTGCCCCCGGCAGAGCCATACAGGGACTTCGCCGCTTCCAGCACCACCGGGGCATTGGGCCGCATGTTGAGTGGGTCCGACGAAGGCTCCAGATGATCCACAGGCAGCGCGTCAAACTCACGGTCCGCCGGGCCGTTCTGCACCACGCGGACCGGATGCGCATGATTGTCGATTGCATGAATCCGCTGGATCTCCGACCAGATCTCCGAATCGATGGGGGGCTCGGACTTGCGACTGCAACCAGTCCACAACACTGCTCCGGTCAGGAGAGCCACGCAACAAAGTGCTTTCACGTAACCAGGCATCGTCAACCCTCCAATCAGAAACCATCGAAACAGGACAGAATCCTTCAGAGTTTTCACTGACCGTGCGCTGTTGAACGCTTCGCCAGTTCTTCGGGGGAAACGTCCTCCACATGCGTGGCAATGTACCAAACATATCCAAAGGGATCTGTCACTCCCCCGCGCCGGTCCCCGTAAAATTCCACCTTGACGGGTTCCTTCTCTTTCGCCCCGGCGGCGATGGCTCGAGAGAACAATGCGTCCACATCCTCCACATAGACATAAAAAGTCACGGGACATCCGCCCACCGACGCCGGACTCAGCGCCCCCATTTCCGGAAACTCATCGGCCAGCATGATGACCGAACTCCCAATCTTAATTTCGGCGTGCATGATCTTACCTTGCGGACCTGCTTGGCGCATCAACTCGATCGCTCCAAAGGCTTTCTTGTAAAACTCCAGGGCCTGGGGGGCGTCCTTGGTGATCAAATGGGGCGTCACGCTGGAAAAACCCTCCGGGATGGGTCTGACTTTGCTTGCCATGATGTTCTCCTTTGTATGGTTGACTTTTCTGCCAGTCAGTATGGTTGCCGCCGAATCGATTTGTATTGTAAAAAATTGACCATCTAAAAAAGAGGAACATGGTTGACATGTTCGCTTCGATGGGTGAGGTAGTCGGTGGGGCTGAGTCCGGAAAAGCCCCGGAAATCATGGATGAAATGGGCCTGATCGAAGTAGCCGCAATTCAACGCGATCTCCGGCAAATCGATTTCCTGCCCGCCGCTGAGGAAGCGCAGAACCTCTTGAAAACGCAAAATCCGGCAAAACAGCTTTGGCGTCAGTCCGACGGATTCATTGAAAACCTGGATAAACCGCCGGGCGCTGAAACCCATTTGATTAACCACCTGGGAAATGGGTTTTACATGCGCAACCCCCTGGAACTCGCTGAGTGCGTAAGTCACCGCGGGATGGAGGTCCAGGGGGCGCACGGCGCGATGCATCAAAAACTGCTCGAAAATCCGAAATTTTTCCGCCGGCGTTTGAGCTTCCAGCAACCGATCACGCAGCTCCCCGGCTCCTGTGCCCCAGAGCGATTCCAGAGGCACGTGCGCCTCTTGAAATTCATTGGCAGGACACTTGAAGAACGGGGAGGCCCCTCCGGGCTTGAAGGCCACACCAATCATCGACGCCTGCGGGGCCGTGTCGATGACCGAATATTCCGAATGCATGCCCACCACCACAGATGCGGGAAAGGTCTGGAATTGATGTATCTTCTCTCGGACATACACGCGTAAGGTTTTCTCTCGGAGACTGATCAACAGTTGCATCGTTCCATTTGGAAGGACGCGCTCGCGCCGGTGCGGGGCATGATCGCCCTGTGAAAGCCACATCGATTTCACAAAATGCGAGAGTGGCGCTCGCGGAATGTAAGTGTGTAAAGCCATGGAACTATTAGATAGGATTTTGACGCGCCATCATAACCTGGCTGAAGCACGCAGACAAGCAGTGAATTCACCCGGTGGTGGGTTAGTTGGATGGTGACACGCGCATCGCGCGTGGCTTGAAAAGGAGAGAGTGGGGGGCTTGCTCAGGGATTTGAATCTCATGCCTTAAAATTTCACGCCCAATAATTCCGGTCCAGGCTGCGATACTGGATTGCTTCACTGATATGCGGGGCGGCGATGTGTTCACATTGCTCCAGGTCGGCAATGGTGCGGGCGACCTTGAGGATGCGGTCGTAGGCCCGTGCGCTGAGGCCCATCTTGGTGATGGCGTTTTCCAGAAGCCGATTACATGCTTCCTCAATGACGCAATATTTCCGGATCAGACGGGGGGTCATCTGGGCGTTGGAATAGATTCTCTCACCCTCAAAGCGCCCCTGCTGGACCCGGCGGGTGTACGCGACCCGCTCGCGGATGGTGGTTGAGCTCTCCGTGGTTTCTTTGGAGGCGAGTTCTTTATATTTCACCGCCGGGACATCAATGTGAATGTCGATACGATCGAGCAACGGACCCGAGACGCGCGAGATGTAGCGCTGAATCTGGGGGGGCGTGCAATTGCATTCCCGGGTGGGATCGTTGAAATGCCCGCAGGGACAGGGGTTCATGGCGGCGGCCAGCATGAAGCGGGCAGGAAAGGTCAAAGACATAGACGCGCGGGAAATGGTGACCTGACCGTCCTCCATCGGCTGCCGCATCACCTCCAAAACGTTGCGTTGAAATTCCGGCAGTTCATCCAGGAACAACACCCCGTGATGTGCCAGCGAGACCTCTCCGGGATGCGGGATGATCCCCCCGCCGATCAGTCCGGCATCGGAGATGGTGTGATGCGGAGAACGGAATGGCCGCGTGCCGACCAACCCGTGACACGGCAAGAGCAGTCCGCTGACACTGTGAATTTTCGTGGTCTCGATGGCTTCTTCGAAGGTCATCGGCGGCAGGATGGTCGGAATGCGTTTTGCCAGCATCGTCTTTCCTGAACCGGGAGGACCAATCATCAGGATATTGTGTCCTCCTGCCGTCGCCACCTCCATGGCCCGCTTGGCGTAATACTGGCCTTTGACATCCCTGAAATCCACGCTGTATTGCGATGCTTCGCTGAGCATTGCTTCCTTATCAATGCGAACCGGCTTGAAGACGGTCGTGGCATTGACGAGGTCAAGCACTCCCGGCAGGCTCTTCATGGCGTAGACCTCAATCCCATCGACCACCGCTGCTTCGCGAGCATTGGTTTCAGGAAGGACCAGGTATTTGACCTTGGATTCTTTCGCCCGCACGGCAATCGACAGGGCCCCCTTGATCGGGCGCAATCCTCCATCCAGGGACAGTTCGCCCAGAAAAAGATATTGATCGATGTTTTTCTGCTGGAGGATTCCGTTGGTGCCCAGGATGCCAATGGCGATAGGGAGGTCGAAGGCGGATCCTTCCTTCCTCACATCGGCAGGCGCCAGGTTAACAGTGATGTTTTGAAAGGGGAAATCCAAGCCGCAATTCTTGATTGCGGATTTGATCCGCTCGCGGCTTTCTTTAACGGCAGGGTCGGGGAGGCCCACTGTAATGTAATCGCCCTTGCCGGCTGAAATATCGACTTCCACTTCGACTAAATATGCATCAATACCGAACACGGCCGCACTCTGGGTTTTGAATAGCATGGCAGGAAGTTTATCGGGGGAGGGTTAATCGTACGTCCCCATTATCGACGAAAATAGGAGGATCGCAAAGGGAAATGTTGGATACCAGGATTACCGATGGGGAACAATCATCCCGCTTAGCCCTCAGGCCTGAAAGGATTTGACGTACTGAATCGGGAAGGTGTAAGTTTAGCGCCGTTCTTATTGTCACCAAACTCTTTCATTATTCCGGTTGACTCCTTCGAGTCACACCGCAATTCATCTAAATGCTGAGTGCTCTCTCTTTACGAATTAGGGAGGAAGGAGAATTCTTCTTTTCTACTCCCTTTCATTTGCATTCGCACCGACCGTAGAATTCACAAGTTTGATCGCCTCATCCATGCGGGAAGGCGTCCTTTGAAAGGGACGTCACAAGGCCAGTTCCCCTGACGGCCCGGGTATAAATCTTAAGGAGAACGAAATGCCCGATACGAAGAACGCAAGTTCGGTTTCTGAACCCAAGGTCGCGGATGCAGTCTTCGAAGGCGGTGGTGTGAAGGGCGTTGGACTGGTCGGAGCCTTGTCGCACTGCGAGCTGGAAAAGGGTTATACATGGAAAAATGTTGCTGGGACCTCAGCCGGTGCGATTACAGCGGCCCTGGTGGCCTCCGGTTATACCGCTGCCGAGATCAAGGCTGAACTGGACGGGCTCATGCGCGAACCGTCTCCCGATGGAACAGTCGGGTATGAGCGGTTCAAGGACAAGAGTCTGCTCGACCAGGTTCCCCTGCTGGGACCGGTCATGAGCCTCGGCTTGGAAAAGGGAATCTATGAGGGCGAATTCTTCGAGGAATGGTTACGTGGGCTTCTAGAGAAGAAAAACAAGCACACCTTCGCGGATCTTATCAATCCCGATCATGCGCAGGATGCCAAGGACAGTCCTTACCGCTACCGCCTGCGAGTGGTGGCTTCAGATATCACACGGCGGCGGATGTTGGTCTTGCCGCAGGACATCGCCGATTTCGAGGAGTTCGACGGCGATCCCGATAAACTGGAGATCGCTCGGGCTGTTCGAATGTCGATGAGCATTCCGTTTTTCTTCGAACCCGTTGAATTGACCTGTATGGATGATCGTTTCCCCCGCACGGAGGAGGAACAGGGAGAGGAGGCCACTCGAGGCAAACACATCACCTTTACGGCAAGACAGCGCCGATGCTATATCGTGGATGGCGGCGTGCTGAGCAATTTTCCGGTCGACTTGTTTGATGCGCCGCCCGACCGGACACCGCGCTGGCCGACCTTCGGCTTTAAGCTGGTGGCTCCCAACGACGACCGGCCCAATCGTATTGGCGGCCCTCTCACGTTGTTTGCGGCCCTCTTTACGACCATGATGGAGGCACATGATCAACGCCACATGGACCAGGAGACCGCGGTCCGCACCATCAAGATCCGGACTGAAAAAGTCAAAACTACCGATTTCGATCTTAAACCAGAGGACAGCGACGCCCTTTACGACCGTGGTCGCGATGGGGCGAAGCAGTTTTTTGAGTGCTGGGACGCCATGGGCGGCTTTTCAGGATATGTGTCGAAATACCGGCAGCCCACTTCATAGCTCGCATATCTTTTGCCGCCTCGACCTCAAGACCATCCTTGGGAGCGCCAAAGAAGTGTCAACTCTGAGTTTTCTCAGCGCCGCTGGAAATCGACCCTAGGGGGGTCCGTATTGAGCTCTCCGAGTTCCAACCCTTCAAGTCACATTAAATTCGACAGGAATAAAAAGTTCCTTGGCTTGGATTCTGCCGTGGGAATTGAGATCCTTCCCCCGGTTGCGGATCTCGAGGTTGCAAACGCCTTGGCGACCAATAGCCCCTTCCCTCGAAGAACGATCGAGCTGGGACGCGAGTCGGTTAAAGCAAGCGCTGGAAGAGATATTAAGTTTGGAGATGGCAGTGGGAAGGTGAGCTTCGCCGGAAGTGCGAGCGCTTTCACGAAGGTGGGTGTGTACTTCGACCCTGAGGCTATGCTGGCCGCCTTGGAGCTTAACGATAACATTGCGCCCGGAATGAAGTTGGAGAAAGATCCCAATGCGCTTTACGTCGTCTTCCGGTGGGGATATGACTTGATCTCTTCTGCCAAGGGCTCTATGGCTCTGGGAGCGCCCGGATTGATTAGCTTTGGAGCCGATGGGAGCCGGGAAGGGATCTACGCCATCGTGCGGCGGCTGCAAACAAACACCGGGGCACTCACGGCCTTGCACCAAACCCTCAACAGTTGGTTGTTGCCTTCCCAGATTACGAATCTTGACGACCTCGCGCCGGGGACCTGGCTCATTGCTGATGTGGAGGGGGCCGTTGCCGTTCAACTGGGGGCACAATACGGATATGACTTCAATTGGGTCCGACAAGCTCAGCTTGGCGGCCTTCGGGGCGATATCGGCTTGCGGCTTCAGCTGGGAGTCTCGGCGGCAATCGGATTTGAAGCAAGCGCAAAGTACGCCGTCGTGGTCAGCCGCGATTCAGGAGATCCCTTGGACACGCATCTCCGGCTCCGGTTGTTCAAACAAAGGAAGAAGGGATGGGATTTCGCGTTCAATGCGGGAGTCAGTGTTCAAGGAACGAAGTTTTTGCCTGACAAGATGGATGACTTCATCAAGGCTGTATTCGGTGTGCAGGGTGCACAAGTTGTCAAGGATCTTAACGCCCTCAGGAAATGGACTGACCCCACGGTGAGCCCCCCTGACGCCCTGGCCGGTCTGACGGTGGACTATACTTTGAGATTCCTCGGTGAAGTCACCGGAATTGATCCCCGGGCATTCTTCGAAGAATCCAGAGCGAAATTGGTGGGCTTCCTCGACTTGTGGGATCACTTGCCTCATGGTGTGGCCACTCTTCTGGCGAGGCTTGTTAATGTTGATCCAACGCGCGCGCAAGCCGAATTGATTCAGATCCGGGACATGGCGAATAAGATCAGTCGAGGCCATCAAGACGACCTGGCAAATCTCATTAATGAGCTTCTCAAGGATGTCAATTTCTTCAGGACTCCTGTGGGGACCTGGTTGGAAATGGCGGCTGCCGGTGGAGTTCTCCAGGCGGTCTCGGGCACCCAGGAATTTACCGAGTTACAGCGCATCGCCCAGGTGACAAGCGAGATTCTCAAAGATGATTTCATTGAGAAGACCGTCCTTGTCAAGCTGGGACAGTTTATTGATTCCCATTTGAATCTAAAACAAGTGGAAGGGGTGTCTGATCCAGCCCACTTCAATACCCTCGATGAATGGTTAAAGGCCAGGCTGTCTAATTTCCTCAACGCGCAGGTTGACCTTTCCCAGTTGGAACAAATCCGCAAGACCATTCAACTGGTACTCGACAAGGGCACGGAGTTCTACCAGAAGACAGTCACCGCGCTCCAGCGAAAGTACGAATTCCACTTTAATTCCACTTATCAGCAGTCGACCACCCGTACCGCCCTTCTGGACATCGTGTTTGATTTTGGTGTGTCGGGAGTGGCGCAGGCCTTGAAGCAGGCCCTGACAGGAAACTTCGACACTCTTCTCATAGAGCCCAAGACTGGAGTATCCCTCAATGCAGCAAGCCTCACGCATCAAATTGAACGGCACAGTCATGTCGAGATTAACTTCCCCTTTTACAGCAGCGACCTGGACCACATCAACCAAGCCCTCGCCAAGGTAAATGCCGTGGACACTGACGAAGGTCGCCTTCTCATCTACGAGCTCGACGCCGATGATATAGTGTCGACAAAGAACAAACGAAACAGCCGCCTGGCCGTGGGCGGTTATTTGAAGGTTGGGAACAACCAGATTCGCATCCATTCGACGGACCCTTTGAGTTACTCCTATTCGTTCCGGCAAGTGAAAAAAGACATGAGACGAGCCGATCTGCAGTACCAGCTCAAAGCCTATGTGGCTTCATATTTTCCAAGGGTCTTCACCTCTCCCCCCGGGAGTGCGAAGGATTCCTACCAAGCGTGGGTTGACGATCTGGATAAGACCATCGATCAAATTGAAAACAACGGACCGGGTAATTTCGGGAACACCCTTGTTTCGCTTGAACTGACTTTGCCTGCAGCCGTTGCCTCCGCGTGGCTTAAAGCATCCCCCGACAAGAATTCTCC
>JBAVHJ010000387.1:0-4413 GCA_049685715.1 Terriglobia bacterium
AATTCCGGGCACCGCAGTGACCGCAATGTCCACTTTAGAAATAGCTTGCGCCTGTCGTTGACCCAGGCGCAGATAGCATCCAACGACATTTTTGAACCTGGGGAATCGAAAACCAACAATCAACTCATCGCGTTTCAAAACGGTCTTGCCCGGCCCCACGAAGAACTTCACGGCGGGCACCAGGCGCCTTTCTCTTAAGGAAGCAATCTCAAGGGTAGCGCCTAACGACATCAGGGCAGGAACGGAATCGGCTGCGGGGGAAGCATTGGCGAAATTTCCTCCCAGCGTACCCCGATTACGAATCTGCGGGCCCCCAATGACTGCGCAGGCTTGGATTAATGCAGGGGCATATCTTCTGAGGAGAGGAGACTCCAGGACCTCGGTGAAGGTAGTTGCAGAGCCGATCCGGATTTCCCCTGCCGGTGCTGCTTGATCCCGGGATTGCGGCCTTGTTTTGGATTTTAGTTCTTGGATTCCGTGAAGTTCTTTGATCCTGAAGACGTCAAACATCTCAGCCGCGGAGCCGATCCCGTCTTTCGCGCGGACAAGGGCATCGGTTCCTCCCGCCAACTGGCGAAAGGCGGGCCGCATGTTTTGAGCCAGGATTTTCAAAGCCCCTTGGAGGGTGGTCGTGATATGAGGGTTTGTGGCATGGCTCCTGGAGTGTTGATCTGGCGCAAGGGAGAGGGGATGGCGACGGGTTCGGAGCCCTGCTTTCATTGACGATCTCGCTACTTTTCTCGTTATCAGGGCTGCCTTCTTCACCGCCTCGAAGATCTTGACATAGCCGGTGCAACGGCACAGGTTACCGGCTAGTCCATAACGAATCTGCTCCAGCGACGGGTCGGGAAAACGCGCCAGGAGATCGGCCGCTGACATGATCATTCCCGGGACACAGATCCCGCATTGCGATGAGCCACAACGAACAAAGGCCTGCTGGAGGGGATGAAGATCACGCGGGGAATCCTCGAAGGGCCCGGCGGTTTTAGAGAGACCCGGACTGCATTGTCTTTGCCACAGTCGCGGCAATCCTTCGATGGTCCATATCTCGCTGCCGTCGGCCTGGTATGCCATAACTAAACAGGAATCCACGGTTCGACCATCCATGATGACCGTGCAAGCGCCGCATTCGCCCTTACCACAGCCTTCCTTGGTCCCCGTCAGCCGCAACTGCTCACGCAACACATCAAGCAGACGCAGGGACGGATCCATCGGCAAATCCTCGAGTTTGCCATTGACAGTAAATTGAATTCGGATGCTATTCCGTTTGTTCATGGGGAAAAGCAGCTTCGTATTGAGAAACGGTAATTGTGATCTTCCGTCTGACTCGGGATGCGATTCTGAATTCTAACTTCTGATCTCCGCCTTCCGACTCCTGGTTTTTGATTTCTGACTTCTGACCTCCGACTTCTGGCTTCCTGTCAACTTGTCTCTGCCCCGCAATGCCTCCCAAACGCGTTCGGGTGTGGTTGGAATCTCCCTCAAGCGAATCCCCGTGGCGTGGGCGATAGCATTGACGACGGCCGGAGCGACGGCAATGATGGGCGTTTCTCCAAGGCCCTTTGCCCCATAAGGTCCATAGGAGAAGGACTTCTCGACGAGGAGTGAATGGATTTTGGGTATATCCATGGTTGTGGGGATGATGTAAGTCGAGAATTGATCGTTTAAAATCCTCCCCGGATAGGGCCGATCCTTACCGTTGGATCTCAGGGGTCGGCGGTTTGAATTGGGTTCTTGAATCGCCAGAATGTGCTCCTCCGTAAGGGCATAGCCAAGCCCTTGAACGACGCCGCCTTCGATCTGGCCTTCTCCCGTCTGCGGATTGATGGCCTTTCCCACGTCATGGGCCGTCCAGACCCTCAAGACCCTTGTCTCTCCCGTTTCCTCATCCACTTCCACTTCGGCCAGATTTGTCGTGTAGGAGTAAGTTACATAGACGTCGCCCATCCCCGTCTCCAGGTCGTAAGTGGTCTGTGGGGGGACGGCCCAGCCATGGGCGGAGAGCTGGACCATGTTTTGGACACAATGCTGGACCGTGGCCTTCCAGAACAGGGCGGCCTTCGATTTTTCGTTGGAAGAAATTGGATCTTTGCCGAGGGCGGTGTAGCTCCTTGTCACGATATCTTTGAAAGTGATTTTTGCCGGCGGGGTACCCCCGGCATGTTTCCTTGCGGTTGAGCCCCTCCGGATTTCAGGGATTTTTGAAAAATCATAGTCGGCACAAGCAGCGGTCATACGCTGCCGGATTTGCCGGCACGCATCAGCGATGGCATTCCCGCTCATCAACGTCGTCCGGGAAGCGACCGTGGGCCCCGAATCAGGAACGAGCGCCGTATCGGGGGGAAGGATCCGGATAAACTCCATGGGACAGCCAATGGCATCAGCTGCAATCTGGGAGAGAACGGTTATCATCCCCTGCCCGATTTCGGTGGTGCCCACAGCCACAGTCACACTCGCGTCAGCACTTACCACAACGCTGGCTCCGGCAGGGTTGAGGTACCCCCCCCGTGCTCCCAGCCCGACCCCATAGTAACAGCACCCGATGCCGAGGCCGCGGCGTTTCCGATGACGCAACCCATGCCCGCTGCCGAGATCCGAAGCAGCGTTTTGACGCTCGATCTCCCGCTTTAACGTCTCATAGCGGGAAGCACGTCTGACTTCGGCAATCGTCTCTTTGAATCCTACGGACTCTCTTAGTCGATGACCCGTGAGGGTAACGTCGCCCAGTTCGAGTCCATTCATTTCACGAAACCTCAATGGATCGAACCCGAGTTTTTCGGCAAGCTGATCCATCTGGCATTCTTGCGCAAAGACGATTTGGGGCTCGCCGAACCCGCGGAAAGCTCCGCAGGGAACCTTGTGTGTTCGAATCGCGTAAGCATCCACGCGGGCATGCTCACACCGATATGGACCGGCCGCATGATTGATACCTCTCCACAGGACCACGGGCGAGAGCGTGGCATAGGCCCCACTGTCGAGATAATAGTCCACCTCTATGGCCAGCAACTTTCCCGACCGCGACGCCGCCGTACGACAAACTACCTTTCCAGGGTGGCGTTTGGACATCACCTGCATGTCCTCCTCGCGAGACAGGATGTATTTGACGGGACGGCCCGTTGCCTGGGCCAGCGCGGCCACCATCGCTGCCGGGAGACTAGGAGCATCTTCCTTTCCGCCAAAACCACCGCCGGTGACGGCCTGAATGACGCGGCAAGCATTCATCATCAGTCCAGTGATGCTGGCAACCGCCTTCTGCACATAAAAAGGGCACTGCAATGAGCCGTAAACGGTGATTCCTCCATCCGTTTCCGGCACGGCAATCATGCCGTTGGTCTCGATATAGGCATGTTCCTGATACGGGGTTCGATAGGTTTCTTCAACGATGACGACATCGCTTCGCGTGAAGATTTCCTGCGGGGTGCCCCGCCGAATCTTCCAGTGTTGAATGACCTCGCCCTTTCTGAACCCGTCTTCAATGGTGAGGATAGAGGGGAGCAATTCGTATTCCACGCGGATGGCTCCAGCCGCGTCCTGGGCCTGCTGACGCGTCTCGGCCGCGACGAGAGCGACCGCCTCCCCGATGTGCCGAACTTCGTCGCTGGCGAGCATGGGTTGATCCTGTTGAATCAACGGGATCAGGTTGGCGCCGCGGATATCGAGGGCCGTGAGGACGGCAAGGACCCCCGGCATACGGCGGGCCGTTGCGAGGGAGAGTTTTCGAATCCTCGCGTGAGCATGCGGAGATCGGACCACAGCTGCGAAAAGCATTCCGCCAAACGAGAGATCGTCGATGTAACGCGCGTTCCCTCTGACTTTGTCCCATGAATCCGGCCGCGCGACGCGTTCTCCAACGCTCGCCATTGCATGCCTCCGATCTTTTAAAGCTTTTTTATATCACAGTTTTCATTTTAGGAGAAAATTCGGCACCGTCTGGAGTCAGGTGCCAGGTGCCGGGTGTCAGGTGTCAGGTGGCCGAAGTCACAAATCGGAAGTCGGAGGTCAGAAGTCGGAAGTCAGATGGATATGTTGACTGTCCATAGAGGACAGCTTGAAGGGTTAGCCCGCACATTGACGACTGTCCCCTGACACCCGACACCCGACACCCGATACCTTCCTCCCCCAATCAAACCGCCCACAACAAAAAACCCTTCCGGAGGGATTCCCGGAAGGGTTTGAAGGTCAATCGGAGTGGGAGCCGATTTACTCTCTCCAGTCACTATCGAGGAAGGAGCGAAGTTTTTTGCTGCGCGAAGGATGTCGCAGCTTGCGAAGGGCCTTTGCTTCAATCTGCCGGATACGTTCGCGAGTGACGGCAAAGGAGTGACCGACCTCTTCCAGGGTGTGTTCGCTGCCGTCTTCCAGTCCGAAGCGCATCTTGATCACTTTCTCCTCGCGTGGGGTGAGGGTCTGGAG
>JBAVHJ010000388.1:0-3287 GCA_049685715.1 Terriglobia bacterium
CTGTTGCTGAGAGACCTTCATGGATAAATCCAAGGTGATTGCTTGTCCCACCGTGAGATTGAAGTTCTCCTGCACCAAGGTGGCAAATCCCTGTTTCGATGCTGTCAGGGCGTAACGCCCGGGGGGCAACTGTAGAAAAACAAATCGACCGTCATTGTCGGACGAAGCGTTTTTTGTCAGGTTGGTGTCCAGATTTTTGACTTCAATGCTGGTACCCGGGACAACGGCACCGGACGGATCCGTCACCGTCCCCTGGATGACACCTGTGGTAATTGATGATTGGGCACACAGGCTCGAAGCGAATACCAGAGTAATCACCAGACAAAGGATGCTACTTGTTAGCCATAGCCTCATGGCCTGTGAAAAGGTGTTGCGCATGGCTTCCTCCCCAAGGTTGAACTTCCCGTTTTTTGTTTCCGAACCTGGCCCTTGCACCAAGGGTCAGAGATTTTGCACGACTAGAGATTTCAGAGATTGACCGGGACTGACCCGCCTCGATCGAATCTCAAGTTCCATCAAGTCGGTGTGCTTTTGGAACGAACGTTCAGACTCCTCGCTGTTAAGCTTGCTCGGCACAAGGCATCCCTGAATCGATGTGCAAGCCGAAGAAGTCGACTCCGTTTGTTAGGGAACCATCCATTTGGAAATTGCTGGATTTCGGAGTCTTTATATGCCAACCCGAGAAAAATATCAAGTGCCGAAAATAATAAAAATCCCCGCTCCCAGGCGGACCGTTTCAGAACATCCTGGAGTCCTTGAAATGAGGATTCAGGGGGTGGAAAGGAAGGGAAATTGCTCCCACTGGAGAAGCGGGGAAGAAGGGGCGAAGTAGGAGGTTTGGACGAAAAAACCGGGTCGAACCACGCCTGCGGGTCGACCCGGTCGGAGTGATGGCGAGTGAATCAATCAGTGTCCGTGTCGATCTTGACGAAGATCCTTGCGGTCACGGTGCAGGTCGCGCGCATCATGGTTCCGATCCCTGGTGTCCTGGTGCAAGTCTTTGCGATCGCGATAGAGGTCCCGCCGGTCGGCTTTGATGTCCGCCTTGTTGTCTCCCTGCTTGATATCCTGCCTGAGGTCCTTCCGGTCTGCCCGGATATCTTTTCTGTCTTTGTAGATATCGTGGCGGTCCTGTTTGAGGTCGCGCGCATCATGGCGGATGTCGCGCTTGTCTTGCTTGATGTCGGAATTGCCGGTTGGGCCCGTGGTTTGTGCCCAGGCTCCAACCGAAAGCAAGCTGACCAGGGCGCCTCCTGTCAAGATGCGCCTGAAGATTCTGCTAGGGTTCATGTTCGGCTCTCCTTGTTGTTGGGTTTCTAACTTCCCTTCAGTTCCTTAAACAATCGGAGGCCAAAAAGGTTTAATGTCGGGGGAGCGAAATTAACAGGTATGCCGAGGCTCACCTGTTCCTCAAGTCGCGTTGTGGGGGGCCCATGCCGCGGCGATTTGAAAGGGCGGTCACCCGTCCTGCGCAACCCCTTCCTATTTTCGACGATTCAGCGTATATTGTTTGCATCCGAGAAGTATTTGCGACATGTAGGTCAATTGATTTTGAGAGCGAGTTCGCCCATGAAAATGACCCGCATCTAGAAGGCTGAGAAGGAACGGCTCGGCTGCTGTGAGAAGGTCAGCCGCGCGACGCTTTTTTCTCCGCCCCTCCCCATTCTCTGAGCTCCATTTCACAAACGAAACCTCTGGACTTCGATTGGGTCCTCGAATTGGCGTCTTCGTTGACGCCGGGGAATTGAATGAATACTGAGAATCAAACTTCACAGACGCCCCCGCTCTGGGCCTCGATTAAGGAAGCGCTCCGGGGAACACACCGCGACTACACGACGGGAAGTCTCAATCGCGCCATTCTCTTACTTTCCATTCCGATGGTCTTGGAGATGTTGCTCGAGTCGCTTTTCGCGGTGGTGGATGTTTTCTGGGTGGCGCACCTGGGCTCCAACGCTGTGGCCACGGTAGGCCTGACCGAGTCGATCCTGACATTGGTGTTTGCGGTGGGCATTGGTCTGAGTCTTTCCACCACGGCCATGGTGGCGCGTCGTACGGGGGAAAAAGACCGCGAGGGAGCGGCCGTGGCGGCGGTGCAGGCCATCGCTCTCGGCATAGTCTTTTGTGCGGTGATTGGGATCCCGTGCTGGTTCATGGCGGGGAAGCTGCTGCACTTGATGGGCGCATCACGCGAGATCGTGGCGGTGGGCTCTGGCTACGCCCGGGTCGTGCTGGGCGGATGCGGCATCGTCGTGCTGCTATTCTTAAACAATGCGGTGTTTCGCGGCGCCGGGGATGCGGCCGTGGCCATGCGAGTCCTCTTCGTCTCTAATGTGTTGAACCTGATCCTGGATCCCTGTCTGATCTTCGGCCTGGGGCCCTTTCCCCGGCTGGGGGTGACGGGGGCCGCGGTGGCCACCTTGACGGGCAGAAGTTGCGGGGTGGTGTATCAGTTCTTTCTGATGAAGCGGGGCACTGAGCATCTCCGGATTTTCGCCCGGCACCTTCGATTGAACCTCGCCGTGATGCTTCGCCTTCTCCGCGTTTCTGTTGCTGGAATCGTGCAATTCATGATCGCGCAATCGAGCTGGATCGTGCTGGTGCGCATCATCAGTTTGTTCGGCAGTGCCGCCGTTGCCGGATACACGATTGGCATCCGGATCATTGTATTCGCGATTCTCCCGGCCTGGGGCTTGAGCAACGCCGCCGCAACACTGGTCGGCCAGAATCTGGGAGCGCAACGGCCGGACCGGTCGGAGAAAGCGGTTTGGGTCACGAGTTTCTATACCATGCTCTTTCTCGGCGCCATCGGCGTGGTCTTCCTGGTATTCGACACCCATGTCATCAGGCTCTTCACGCAAGAAGCGGCTGTTGTGCCCCAGGCGGTGAGCTGTCTGCGCATCCTGAGTTATGGCAACGTGGCGTACGCTTATGCCATGGTGATGCTTCAGGCGTTTAACGGCGCGGGAGACACACGGACGCCCATGGTGGTGAACTTTTTTGGATACTGGGTCGTGGAGATACCGCTGGCTTATGTCCTGGCGGTCCATGCCAGAATGGAAGCGCTGGGTGTGTATATTGCTATCTTGGTGTCCGAGGCCGGTATCGCCGCCGCGAGTACCTTCTTGTTTAAACGCGGCCGGTGGAAAACGAAGAAGATCTGAAGGTAAGTCCCGAAAAAGATCCATTGATCTATCTCTCATGGCGTCAGCGGCGGGGATTCATGCGGCCATAAAACCAAAACCATCTCCGGGACAGTTGCTTATACTCACGGCATACAAACTCCTCGC
>JBAVHJ010000389.1:0-3435 GCA_049685715.1 Terriglobia bacterium
CAGTCCGGTTTGACAAGCGCTGAGGACAACGAGAACAGCCGGAAGATCCAACTTGTAAATTTCATTCACCCGCAGAAACCCATCCTGGGGGTGCCCCTTTCGGTTGACCAGGGACATCAAGAGGCCGGAGAGTTCAGGGTGCACACTATTCAACAACCCATGCGTGGCGAAGTGGACAATCCGATACTGGGACAATTCCGGGCTTCTTGCGGCGGCCAGACTTGCTTCGAAATCGAGGTCTGCCTTGCGCTGTTCCTTTGGAGCACGAGTCAGAATTGCTTCCGCTTCACGGCGGGCAAAAGGCAAACGAGGAATATGTACCCCACCTTGGGTCACACCCGATTCAACCGCCGAGCGTTCAACTTCGTCTTCTAATACGGACTTCGAGGACTTCAAATGCTCCATTGCAGATCCCGCATTTGGCCTGCGGTAATTCTTAACCCGGGGATCCTCTTTCTCAAAAACCGGGTCAGCGAGGACTGCCACCAATTTCCCTGCTGGTTTACGCGCAGTCATCTCACGACGTAAAACCTCAAGAATCGATGCTGAAGGAAGATTGACAATTTCATGGTTTGATACAAGAGGTGTCCAACTGCCATGGCGTCCATCGGATGGATGGTCGAATTCCGAGTGCACAGTCGCAGGGTCAGGGAGTGCCGCGAAAGGAATGTATTGCAAGGCTCCATCAGCCACAATCAAAAGTCGTTTGGTCCCCAAAAGGCGGGATGCCGGACCAAGCACCATCGTACTCAAATTGGCCGCAACGGCAGGATATTCATCTTCTGCTTGCTTTAACCGTCTTTCCCGACGGTCCATAGATTCACCTTTGTCGCGGACGTTGCGCGCGACCAACAGATCATAAACACGGCGCGAAGCTGTCTCGATATCCGCTCGGTTGGGAAGCTCAAAGCTCGCAAGTGAAGTCGATGACACCACCCAAAGGTAGCTATGCGCGTCCCCCAGTGCATATTCAAGAAGCACCGTGTCGGAATCAATTAGACCGTGCTGAATTTCCGCCAAGCGAAGCGGCTGGGGCTGTGTCAATGCGGCATAATTTGGACTGGAGGACAGGATGCGATGCTGGACAACCTGGTATTCCTTTGATAGTTCATCAACTTCCTTTTCAACTGCCTTGTATTCCTCATAACTCGGCCCCCTGATCGTCAATTGCCTGTAGTATTCCGTCTTGGCGTTCAATCGCTGTCGCAGGCTGCGCTCTTTTTCAATCCATTGCGGGTCGACGCCGCGTCTGATCATGGCCCGGGCCTGGACCAGGGTATCGAGAAGACTTCGGGCGCGGGCTCGCTCGTTTACATGTAAAGCCTTGGAGCTGTATCCCCCTGAAGGCATCCTCTCGTCGAGCTTCATCAAGAGATCAACATAGAATTCGTAATAGTCGTGAATTGAAGCCAGATAAGTGGCTCGCACCTCCTGAATTCCAACATTGGCCCGAATAGATTCAGTAATCTCAATAACCCGTTCCATTTTCTCGGACGCCGCGACTATCTCGCCCCGGTCCCGGTCGATTCGAGCCAGGTCATAGAGGGTCACGGACTCACCGTCTACGTCACTGACGGCCTTTCGGATTGGAATGGCCTGATTCAAGTATTCGAGAGCTCGCTTCTGATCGCCCAAGGCGTAATAGAGTTCGCCAATGTAGGTAAGTGTAGAGGCCTCACCTGAACGGTCACCCACCTGCCGCCAGAGCAACAACGCCTCATCATAGTATTCGAGCGCCTTTCGGTCATCCTTCAACCTCTGATAAACAAGGCCCAGAGAAGTGAGAGTGTATGCTTCACCACGACGCTCGCCCATCTCCTTACGCAGTTGAAGTGCCTTTTGCAGATCTTCTGCCGCTTTTGGAAGTTCATCGGATGAAATCAGGAGAGTGCCGAGGCTGTGGAGCGCCAGGGCTTCACCATAGCGGTACCCTATCTGCTGATTCAATGACAAGGCCTGGTTGTAACAGTCCAAAGCCCTGTGGTTCTCTCCCAGGGAGGCGTAAACTTCTCCAATTTGATGCAGGGCACGCGCCTCCCCCATGAGGTCCTTTGCGGCCCGCCAATATGGCAGTGCGAGTTCAAAGTAATCAAGTGCTTTCTGTTTTTCACCGACAGAAGCATAGATCCTTCCGATCGCAGTGTTTGCAATGGCACGACCTCGCACTGAATCATTTGGAATATCGGAGGATTCATAGGCCCGCAGGGACTGGAAGGCGAAGTCCAACGCCTTCTCTTTCTCACCTATGGCACTGTACACCGACGCGATATCGTTCAGTGCCCACCCTTGGCCACCCTTGCCATCATCAATATGTCGATAGAGATCCAAGCTCTGCTCGAGATAAACCAGTGCCTTCTGATATTCACTCAGAAACCAATACTCTTCCCCAATCGAAGTAAGCATGACAGCTTCCATATACTGGCCTCCCACCAATCGAAAAATGGGAAGGGCTTGGGAAAAGTAAACGAGTGCTCTCTGGTATTCCCCCCGTGAATGATAGGTATTCCCAAGGTAATGGAGGACCATGGCTTCTTTGAACCGATCCCCAATGGCGCGCCACCGTGCCAGCGATTCTTCAAATTTTTGAATGATCTTGGGAAAAAGATCCGCGTCATTTTGGCGATCCAATTCGAAGGCCTCTTTCGAGAATTTCTCCGCTTCACCGCTATCGGCGTCCCGTGTTGTAGCCCTGCGGAACTCGTCCATTTCTATCCAGTAGTTTCCCGCAGATTTGTTCCTTCGTGCGCACACTTGGAGCCGATAAGTCCTGGGTTCCCTTGCAATGACAGCAATGGGGTAATCAGGTGCGTAAGCATCGAAGCCCCCCGCGGTATAGAGCACTTCATCCGTAAGGTCTGAAAGGCGAATGCCAATGTTCATGGCGCGATTATGAACGAGCACATGCGCAAACTCACCCGCTGACAGGGTGAATTGAAAAGAATCACACTCGTCGATCGAAAGTGTACCTTCAATTCGCTTGCCAAGCTGCAAGGGACGTAATGCCTTTTGCGTTGAAGGGTCATTTGAAGAGGTTGAGCCTTGTTGCGGGTTGGAGGGCGAACTTATTGCACCGTCCCATCGAATCGGAAAGATCGTGACGATTGTGCACGTCAGCACAATCGTGGCAATTAGTCTCTTCTTGCTGGAAGCAATTTGCAGGATGTGGACACAATTGCCTGATGGTGGCATCGTTTCATTCCACAAAAAAGATAATGCTGCCTGGGTAAAAATGCCTCTGGGGAAAGACGAATCTTTGGTATGACTCTTACTTCTCGGTTGGCCCGGGATATCCGAACAGAACAATTATCATTGCTCCGTTTGACATAGATTATTCGTGGGTTTGCAGAAAGTCAAGCAGGTAAAAGGGCGAGGAGCTCTTCCAACCGCGGCAGTGATGTCTTCCCCGAATTCATGATCTCTTTTCAATCCCCGGAA
>JBAVHJ010000390.1:0-3088 GCA_049685715.1 Terriglobia bacterium
GTGATGGGGCGGGTAAGTTCCAGTTCTCAAATCCCAGGTGCTTGGGGCGCTTTGGGGGCCTCATTTTTCATCCCTGACTTCCTTTTTTCCATGGGCACGTAATCGCGTTGACCGTATCCGAGGTAAAGCTGGCGCGGCCGGGCGATCTTCTGCTCCGGGTCGAGCAGCATCTCCTCCCACTGGGCAATCCACCCCGAGGTCCTCGGGATGGCAAACAGCACCGGAAACATGTCGAGGGGAAACCCCATCGCCTGGTAAATCAACCCGGAATAGAAATCGACGTTAGGATAAAGCTTGCGTTTGATAAAATAATCATCCTCCAGGGCGATCCGTTCCAGTTCAAGGGCAATCCGCAGGAGCGGGTTTTTTCCGGTCACGTCAAACACCTGGTCGGCCATGTGCTTGATGACCTTTGCCCGCGGGTCATAGTTCTTATACACGCGATGACCGAACCCCATCAGCCGCCCTTCGCCCGCCTTCACCTGCTTAATGAACTCCGGAACGCGGTCGATCGATCCGATCTCGCTCAGCATACGCAACACGGCTTCATTGGCCCCCCCATGCAGGGGTCCGTAGAGGGCCGCCGTCGCGGCGGCAATGGCTGAAAAAGGATCCACGTGGGAGCTCCCCACCCCTCGCATCGCGCTGGTGCTGCAGTTCTGTTCGTGGTCCGCGTGAAGAATGAAGAGAACATCAATGGCCTTTTCCAGGACAGGATGGGGCTTGTACCGGACCTCGGTCATCTTGAACATCATGTTAAGAAAGTTTCCGGTGTAGCTCAGATCGTTGTCCGGATAGGTATAGGGCATGCCTATGGAATGCCGGTATGCAAAGGCGGCCAGCGTGATCATTTTCCCGATCAATCGCCACGTCTGGTTTCGGCGCGACTCCTCGCTGAAAATGTTTTTGGCGTCCGGATAAAGGGTGGAGAGCGCAGCCACCGTGGAGACCAGCACCCCCATGGGATGAGCATCATGGTGAAACCCATCGATAAACTTTTTGATGTTCTCGTGAAGGAGGGTGTGGTGGGTAATGTGGAAGGTCCACTTCTCCAACTCGACCGGCGTAGGCAGCTCCCCGTACAAAACCAGGTACGCAGTTTCCAGGTAGGTGGACTTCTCGGCCAGCTGCTCGATCGGATAGCCGCGATAGCACAGAATGCCCCTGGCCCCATCAATGAAGGTGACCTTGCTCTTGCAGGACGCCGTGTTCATGAAAGCCGGATCATAGGCCAGCAATCCAAAATCATGATCAGAAACCTTGATCTGTCGGAGATCCATCGCGCGGATCGCTCCATCTTCGATCGGGACTTCGTACTTCTTGCCAGTGCGATTATCGATAATCGTCAGGGTATTGGGTCCCATTCTCTTCTCCTAGGATTCCATGGTGGATCGCGGCCCGGTACGACAGTACGAAGATACAGCTCCCCTCACGAAGTTCCCATCATGGGGCTGTGTCTGGTTCATGCTTCTAGTAGCGGCCCAAGCGAGGTAATCAATATGGTCTCTTGGCGGCACTCGATTATACTGGATTCGCCTCTTTCGGGTGAGTGCGATTTTTGTCGGGAGAAGAGCGATATGCGAGTCCCAGGCGGATGAAGCATGAAGGAGGGAGACTCCATCGGAGCAGACCAGAATCCTCCCGAGTCCGAGTGATGGCACCGTTCGACCGTTGGGAGAGGATTTCATGATGCCGGCCGAAGAGATTCCCATTGAAAAGGTTCTCAGCGAAGCCTTATTATAGGGCGCCTTTGCCCCTGGGGAACGGGGCATCTCGCCAAGAGCTTGACCACTTTGATATGCCAGGAAAGCTTTGAGCCTGGACGTTTTTGCATCTCTCGATTGAGCGGAGGAGGCGTCTTATGAATGAACTGCTGACCGCAGAAAACCTCGATTACCGCGACCGGGCGCGTGAGGTCGCCGAAAAATTTGTCCGCCCGATTGCAGCGGAACTGGACCGGGAAGCGCGTTATCCCTGGGAGATCGTTGAAAAGCTCAAGGAATACGGACTCATGGGAGAGTGGATCCCGAAAGAATACGGCGGTGGCCAGGGGGGCGTTTTGAACCTGTGCCTGATTGTGGAAGAGCTTTCGCGGGCATGTGGAGGCGTGGGCGTCGCTTATGCCGTCAATGCGCTGGGATCCTTTCCCATTATCTTTGGGGGTACCGAAGAACAGAAAAATCGCTGGCTGCCGGACATTGCGACCGGAAAGCGTTTGATCAGCTTCGGCCTGTCGGAGCCCAACGCCGGCAGTGATGCCGCCAGCTTGAAGACCCGCGCCGAAAAGCGCGGGGATTGTTATGTCCTCAATGGAGACAAGAAGTGGAACACGAACGGCGGGGCGGCGGAGATCTATACCATCTTCTGCGTCACCGATCCGGAGCGAGGCACCCGCGGTATTAGCGCTATCGTGGCGGAAAAGGGAACGCCCGGCTTTGTGATCGGCCGAAAAGAAGACCTGATGGGCATCCGCTGTGTGAGTGTGCACAACCTGCATTTCCGTGATTGTTCCCTCCCGGCCGCCAATCTGCTGGGAGCGAAGGAAGGAATCGGGTTTGCCCTGGCGATGCAAACCCTGGACAATGCGCGGCCGGGCGTCGCGGCTCAAGCCGTGGGGTTGGCACAAGGCGCCCTCGATCTGGCGCTGGAGTATGCCCGCGGACGCGAGCAGTTCGGGCAACCGATCGTTTCTTTTCAGGGCTTGCAGTTCATGCTGGCCGACATGGCAACTCAGGTGGAGGCCGCCCGCCAGTTGGTTTATTACTCCGCACGGCTGCTCGACACGGGCGCCAAGAACGTGACCAAAGTCGCAGCCATGGCCAAGGTTTTCGCCACCGACACCGCCATGCGGGTGACCACCGATGCGGTGCAATTATTCGGGGGATACGGATACTGCAAGGATTATCCCATCGAGAAATACATGCGGGACGCCAAGATTACACAGATCTACGAGGGGACGAACCAGATCCAGCGCCTGGTGATCGCGCGGAGCCTGATCAAGGAGTCCGCATCGATGGAACCGAAATTGGTGGAAAAACGGGAACCGACGACGGTGGGCTAGCGGATTTCTCGCTCTTCGATTAAATGG
>JBAVHJ010000391.1:0-3452 GCA_049685715.1 Terriglobia bacterium
CTCCCGAACTGCGCTTGTGCCCGGAGTAACCGTCGAACCGAAATTTAACCCGGCAGAGTGAAGCGCGGAGAGCACCGTGAACAAGCGGACATCACCATCCATGGTGATCATCGACTTCTGCGCCCAAAGGGGAGAAACCAGCAGCCATCCGAAACAACTGACCCCCGCCAGCACTCGTGTAGCCGCTCTCTTTGTTTTTGAACTCATTCAGGCATTCCATCCGTCGAAAGTAATCGTTCATGACCCGGCTGTGTTGATTGCGGGCGAAACAGCCTCGCAAATATTCAATGAAATTGCAAGTCTCACTTCCGGCTTGCGCATTCCAGGAATCGAATCCGGCACTCAATATGGTAAGATAACTTTGTTATGAAAATAGCCTCGGGAACCGCCCTGTTACTCCTCGCTGGAATTCTGACGATTTCATGCGGAGCCCGCCAGGAGAAGCGGCTCGATCAGAACCTGGAATCGCTCCAGATTGCTGACCTGGGGGCGAACGATATGAAAGTCAGTTCGTTTAGTCCCCACGGAAAAGACGAAGCCATCCTCGTGGCCGATCTTCATACCGCATTTCTCATGAAGAAAAATGCACAAGGTCAGTGGGAGATCCGTTCGGTTCGCCTGGGTGATCGGAATTGGGAGGATGCGAAGGACTTTGCGCAAGCGCTTCATCAGGTGAGGCTCGAACACGTCAAGAGCGATTTTGAAAAACTCGCGAACGGCATCGAAAAATACGAGAGCCAAGCAAAAGCCTTGCCCGCCGTGCAGGGGATCGGACCCCTGGTGGATCTCCTCTTTCCCACCTATATGCCCGAAGCCGTGCGGGTCGACCCCTGGTCAGTCGATTACAACTACCTGCTCAAATCGCCCACATCCTATACCCTCATCTCCGCGGGTCCAGACCGCAAGTTTGGCACGGCCGACGACATTCGATTCGAGCGCTGATCAGACACTGACAACACAGACGACACAGAGAAGTGACAACAATCGTCCATGGGTTTGAGTCTCGTCTGCGTAAGGAGTGTCCAAAATGAAAACCGGCTGGAAATGACATGATTTCTGCCAGACCAGCCGGAGAACTGCAACAAACTAGCCCCTTGCCTCACGGAAACTTCGTCACGGCCTCAATGACCTGCTGATCAGGCAACAGCTTCCCTTCCACGTTTTCCCAGAGAATCTTCCCGTCCGTTCCCACCAGAAAGTATGTTCTCTTGGCCACCACGGAGTGGATGCCCGGGACGTCGATTTTATATTCGATGTGATAGTCTTCCACGACCTTGCGTTCCATGTCACTCAGCAATGGAAATGGCAAATTCAGGCTTTCCTTGAATTTATTCTGTGAGAAAGGTGTATCCGTGCTGATACCCCAGACTTCAATGTTCTTCGCCTTGAGTTTTTCATAATTGTCTCTGAACCCAGAGAGTTCGGTCGTTCAACCCCCAGTGAAATCGAACACGTAGAAAGCCAAAAGGACCTTCTTTTTCCCATGCAGATCGCTCAACTTCATGGAAGACAGTTTGCCCCCGGAGGGGAGTGTGGGAAGGGTAAAATCCGGGGCCAGGTCACCCACTTTGGGAGGCTGCCCATTGGCGCTCGGAAGAGAAGATGTAGTTTGAGCCACTGACAGTGTCGCGCCCATCAGGCATGTCGCTACAAGCAGTAACCCGACAAAAAAAAGCTTTTTCATCGTGGCCTTTCTCAAAAAATGAGATTCAGAATCGATTTTCAATTGGAACCATGACACTATATCCAATCCTCTGGGAACATGCAAGCGACGAGTGGAGCTTCAGGGTTTCAACAGAGGTTTCGTGCTCCGTCAAGGCCGAGCCTCAAAAACTACGGCTTACCCCTTGGCCGCGATGCCCTCGAGTCTTTTGAGATTGGAGGGATCTCCCATCGCAATCAGGCAATCGCCGGCCTCGATGCGCGTCTCCGAAGTGGGGTTAAACACCATGTTTCCATCCGCTTTTTTCATGGCTAGGACAATGATGTTCATTTCCTGACGGATTCCGGAATCCTGCAAGGTCCGGTTGGAGAGGGCACAACCCGTGCTGATGGGAATCTCTTCGATCGCCAGATTCAATTTCTCAGCGCCCAGGGTGGATGTGGCCACGTCAAGAAAGTCATAGACGTTGGGACGCAGCATCGCCTGGGCAATGCGGTGACCCGTAAAAATATAAGGCGAGATGACCTCGGTGGCGCCCGCCCGTCGAAGTTTCTCCTCGGCGTCTTCTTCACTGGCACGCGCGATAATGGGTAGATTTTGTCTCAGGCCACGGGCGGTCAGGGTCACATAGACGTTGTCGGCATCGGAGGTGATGACACTGATTAACCCCCTCGCTCGTTCGATACCGGCATCTCTCAACACCGTCTCTTTGGTGGAATCCCCCAGAATGACCAAGGCGCCCTCTTCACGAATGCGGTTGGCCTTTGCCTCATCCCTTTCGATAACGACAAAAGCGACTGAATGGGACCGAAATTCCTTGGCCACCCTTCGACCCACCCGCCCGGCCCCGCAGATGATGAAATGATCTTTAATTTGCTGAATATCTTTTTCCATACGCCTCCGCCCCAGAATCGTATGGACTTCCAGGCTGATAAAATACTGGACCAGGCTGGTCACCGCAAAACCTGCGGATCCAATGCCCAACACCACCAGCACCACCGTGAGGAGTTTTCCCGCAGGGCTGATCTCCAGGATGCCGTCGTAACCCAGGGTGCTCACGGTGATGACCGTGACGTAAAAACTACGACCCAGGCTCCAGTGCTCAATGAAGTGAAACCCCAGCGTCCCGATACTGTTCACGATCAGCATGAGGGAGAGGATGAGATAGATTCTGTAAGTTAACTTCAAGGCTGGATTCCCGGCTCGATGAACCGCGTAATGAAGGGGATGGTAAGTGAAGGCCCCATCCGCGTCAACTCTAATCTGGAGGTACGGTTGCTTGCACTGGTGGGCTATGCTATAAACAGAGCAAGGTGCCAGGTGTCAGGTGTCAGGTGATAGAGAGTAGGAAGCGCGATTAGAAGGCAGGAGGCCAGAAGTCACAGGTCGGAAGTCAGAACCAAAAAAGTTGGAGTTCTTGTCTTTGAACTTGGAACCTTGAACTTTGGACCTTGAACCTTGAACTTGGAACTCATTTAGACCATGAAAGTTCAAGTTCTTTATTTCGCATATTGTCGTGACCTCATGGGTTGTGAGCGCGAGTGGCTGACCCTTGACGAGAGCGCCCGCGTCTCAGACCTGCTGGCAAAGTGTCTCTCAGAGAAACCTGCCTTGGAACCCCTCAAAAAGAATCTCCTGGTCGCTGTCAATCAGGAATACGCAAGGACTGACCACAGACTGGTTGATGGGGATGAAGTCGCCATCTTTCCTCCGGTGAGCGGGGGAGCTGCAGCGACCGATGTCCTGCATGATTTTTTTGCCATCACGAAGTCACCCATCGGCACTGCGC
>JBAVHJ010000392.1:0-1977 GCA_049685715.1 Terriglobia bacterium
CCGTGTACCGCCGCCCGTTCAGGGGTAACTGCTCTATTTGCTGGCCGGTCACAACATCGCCCAGAGACGCGCTCTCGGTTTCCAGCAGCGGGGGGGCGCCGCTGATTTCCATCGTTTCCGAAATCGAGCCGACTTGCAGAGTGAAGTCAAGCCGGATGGTCTGCTGCACATCGAGCACGATGTCCTTGCGTATTTCCCTGCGGAAGCCGGCGCCCTCGACGGAAACAGAGTATCGGCCGATATGAAGTGGAGTAATCACGTAACTGCCGCTAAGGTCGGTTTTTGCGGCAGTGGGAACGCCCGTGTCCACGTTGGTTGCGGTCACGGAGACGTTGGGGAGCACTGCCCCGCTGGCATCCTTGACCGTCCCAACCAGGCTGCCGGTGTCGACTTGCGCTAACCCAGGCACTGCCACGCTGACTAGCCAAAGAAGAGCGACGACTAAAGTGGTATTCCTCACGGTGATTCTCCTTCCCAGGACGGGATGTATCGTTCGGTTCAAAGCCACAGCGGCAGTCTGCTGGAGTGAAAGATCCACATCTCCAGCCATCGAGACGTCGAATTGAGGCATGCACTCGCCCGATAGGGATGTTCCCCCGGTCGCAGAGTGACCGCCAGAAGACTGTGTTGAACCTTTACTATTTATATCGTTTTGTTTCGTTTGTCCAGTACAGAACAGGAAATATTTCGATAGTTTTCATAAATGCACTTGCGGGCGCCTGAACGCCTGGAGGGGTTCAGACAGATGGCGCGGATTGCAAGGACTCGGGCGTCCTACACGACAACGTTCAGTTGACGGGCCGCGTTCTCAAAATAGACTTTACGAAGAATCGTTTCCGGCAGATTAACACCGTAGATTCGCCACCGGCCCTGAGGAGGGACCTCCGCCGGGGCATAGTCGAAGTACTCATCATCTGTCTCCAGGAAACGATAATACATCTCATACAACTTATCGTTGAACACTTGTTGGGGATATTTGTCCCCGTGGGGAGTAGCGTCAGTCCCAAATAAGATTCGGTCCTGATATTTTTCAAAAAACTTCAGGGAGGTTCGCGGCTGTCTTCCCAACTCTCCAATGCGTGCGGCAATATCCACGCTCATGTTGGGAAACCGATCGAGGTTCTCTGCCACATTGGCCAGGTCTTCGGCGAAGTTTCCCACGTGCAACACGACAAATTGGGTCTTGGGATGCCTTGCAAAAACCCGGTTTCGGGCCTCAAGGAGCTCTGCGTTGCTGGGAAAGTCGCCGCCGTAAAACGACCAATCTGGATGGTTCGTCAGCTCCTCGTACCGTTCATTGAAACCGTCCGTCGGAGTGAAAAATGCGGCCGGATCGGACACGTGAATTGCCACCGGCATGTTCAGTTGTCCGCAAGCATCCCACATGGGATCAAATCTAGGGTCGTCAATTTTCACGAGCTTGCCGGAGGTTATATTTTCGCGTAAATAAAGTCCCAGGGTCTTCAGGATTTTCAGGCCTCGCGCGCCCTGGCGGTGGGCACGCTCAATCGCCTCTGCCTGAAGTTGAGGGTAGCCCGTTTCCAGGAGGCGTTCATAGCAGGGCTCAGTAAAGGCATAGAAGCGGTCCTGAAAAGCACGATCATACTTGGAAATGACGTCTCCCAATCCCTTGTCGTAGCCGCCTGTGAGATTGACCATCGCACGGATATTCTTGCTGTCCATAACAGCGAGAAGCTCTTGCGGCGTGCCGAGGTAAACGCGGTCCGATGCCAATGACACGCCACGGGTGGACTTCGCGGACCTTGTAATGTGGGTGTGAAAGTCGATGACTGGATATCTCGCGCGCGCAACATGGGTCTCAGGCACTTGCAGCATGCTTTTTGGAAAAAACTCCGCAAGGCTCAGCGAGTGGCTTGCTGTTTTCTGCGTTTCTTCCTTGCTCGCGGCAAATGCGCTGCCCGGCTGGGCTGCCGCGCTCGCCATGATTCCCATCCCACATAACCACTGCCGCCGATT
>JBAVHJ010000393.1:0-8095 GCA_049685715.1 Terriglobia bacterium
CTTTATCACCAGGTGTCCGTCCTCACGGTAAGCCCGGATGCTGACGGTCCCGCCTTCGATTTTGGGGGCAAGACCGTGTTTGATGGAATTCTCAATGATGGGTTGAAGGATCATGCTGGGGATCACCGCCGAAATCGTATCTGGATCCACTGATTTTTCGATTCGCAGCTTATCTTGTCCAAAGCGGGTGACTTCAATATCAAGGTAATCATCAATCGACTCCAACTCTTCCTGCAGGGTCACAAAGTTGTCATGGGTCTTCAAGAGCTTTCGAAGCAGGTTGGATAACTTCAGAACCATTCCGCGTGCCAGTTCCGGCCGCGTGCGAATCAACGAGGCAATCGAGTTGAGGGTATTAAAAAGAAAATGGGGATTAATCTGGCTGGAAAGCGCTTCCAGCCGGGCGTTCATGACGAGCCGCTCCTGCTCCTCCAGTTTCACTTCAATCCTTCTACTGTTCCAGACCTTTAACGCAATCCCAATGGCCATGGGGGTGGAAATCAGGATGCAAAAGAGGATCCAAGGATTCGGGCTGTAAGCGCTGTAAAGCCAGACGGAATTGGCATGGACCAGGCGCGCGAGGCTGATGCGGAGAACTTCAATCATTAGACTCGCAAGCAAGAGAATAAACTGCCAGTCGATGTTTCGAAAGGTCAGGGCATTCTTGAGCGATCGATAAATGTTAAGGTCGAAGAAGGGTGAAAAATCCCAAATATCTTCCTTGTTCTTGCATAACGCCCGCAACGACCCTCCAACCAAGCCGGCCAACCCCAGCATCAATGGAGCCAGCCATTCCTTTCTGAGAAGTGGCAGCAATCCCAACACGCCTCCGGTCACGCCTCCGGTGATGGATCCGCCCAGGAGCCCGACCAAAAAACTACATTCGAGGCTCACATCGGCGGCGGCATAACCCAACAACAACCGGGCTGCCACTCCCACCCCCAGGGGCAACCCGAATAGAAAAACGAAGTGCATCTTTTGCCGAAAGTTTCTCTTCTCAACAAAAAGGAGATTAAGAAACGTCTTGGAGCGCGCCAGGACGCTTGCCAGCGAGGCAATCACCGCCATTTTCAGAAGCAGGTTCAGGAGGATGAACTCGTTTTGTGAAAACGATGGGGTCTGGTGCATGGCGATCCGTATTCCGCCGATTGATGATTTGACAAAAAGGGACAAGTCCATTCTACCCACCCCTGCAAAATAATACAACTCGCGTCACTCAAGAGGGCTCCCCGTCGACAGGAGAGAAGATTCGGCCCTTCTTTGCATTCCCGCGAGACGGTTGCTATAATTGCAGACTTTTGGACGACGGCTATTAGGTAGCAGTATCGCCAAGTGGCCCGGCGTTGCGGGTCCGCAGGGGCGAAGACCCCCTCAAGCCGTTTGACTGGTTCTACAGGGATGAAAATGAAGGAACTGAAAAGCCGAAACATGGACAAGATAGCAAGGAGAGGCAATCCAAGGCTCAAGACGCGCAAGGTCGCTGAAGCAAAGCTCCCCACTCGCTTGGGGCGATTTCGGATCCTGGGATTCGAATCTCCGGGTGGCGCTGAATCCGCGGTGGCCCTGATCATGGGGCAGCCGCAACGATCACCGGCTCCCCTGTTGAGGATTCATTCACAGTGCTTGACGGGCGATGTCCTTGGATCTCTGCGTTGTGACTGCGGTTGGCAGTTACGGACTGCGTTGAAGCGGATTGCGCGGGAAAAATGCGGGGTCCTGATCTATCATCTCCAGGAAGGTCGTGGCATCGGCTTGATCAACAAGCTGCTGGCTTATGAATTACAGGACCGCGGGAGTGATACCGTGGAGGCCAATCAACAATTGGGTTTTGCAGCGGATGCTCGGGATTACAATATCTGCATCGATATTCTTAAGCTCCTGGGCATCAAACGTGTCCGACTGCTCTCCAATAATCCGGATAAGATCGCAGCCCTCCAAAAGAACTCCATATCAGTGACGGAACGTGTCCCGCTGGTTATGAAACCATCGACAATGACGCGCAGGTATCTGGAGGCGAAGAGGAAGAAGATGGGGCATTTGCTGGAAAGCGTGGCCTGAGAAGCACCAAGGACGTCCGAAACCCGCACGAGCGTGGACGGAAGGCCGAGCCCCGGACGACCAGAGCAACAGAGGGTCTCGAAACCTCCTACATCCCCAATTCCCATTTCATCAGGATGGCATCTTCGGTGGGATTGCTGTAATAATCTCTCCGGCGACCGACTTCCCGGAACCGCTCTTTTATATAGAAATCGCGCGCCGGCTGGTTGGAGGGTCGAACTTCGAGGAAGATGTTTTCCACCCCCTCCCTCCTCACGCGCATTTCCAGATGATGCAACATTTGGGTTCCAATCTGCCGTCGCGTGCAAGCCGGATCGACTGCAATGTTCAAGATTTCGGTGTCCGGCGGCGTGACTCGATAAACCATAAACCCAACCAACCGCTCTCTCCCCTCACCTTCCTTTTCAACAGCCACCAACCCCTGGGCATTCTGGCGGCCTGCTGCCACCCCGTAATAAACTTCAATGTCCCAGTGTGAGAGCAACGGCCAGGCCATTTCGATCTCCTTCACCCCCTTTACGTCATGGCTTTGAAGGGGACGCAACAGGATCTCAGGGGAAGAGGGGGCCAATGCCGACCGCTCGGATTCTTGCTGGCTCATCGAATTGTGCACCTCTCAGGTCCTCTCACAAGTCACTCCCTCGAACGCTATCGACCGCAAGATCATCTCATCACCAGGATCCCCAACCCGATGAAAGACCCTCGCGGATCGGTTCCCATATTAACCCGATGCCGAAATTCACCCCTGAAACATCATTTCCGCGTCGGACCGCCGAACATAGTGAATGGAAACCTGATCGCTTGACATCGTCTCCGCCCGGCGAAGTCTTCGGGCGGCCAGAAATGCCACCTGGGGTGCAAGATACCATGATGTCCGGCGGAGTGACCAGCCCGAAGCTGTGTTCGCGGTGACGTAGGACGAAAACTGCTCCACCTCGGGACCGACGAACTGGCATGGAATCCTGGGTTGCATGGTGAAGAAGGAATCCACTTTCATCACACGGTCGGGGCCTTCCGGGATCAGCTCTCCCTCCGACCGTGTAAATATACCCGCATAGAGTTCGGAGCGTCGGGCGTCCAGCAGGGCTGCGATCCGTGGATTCGTTGGAATCTCTTCCGCCATGCCGGCAATGGCCTCCAGAGTCGACACGGCGACCACCGGTTTTTGGTTCATCTCAGCCCACCCCTTCACAGCCGCAACGCCAATGCGCAGACCGGCAAACGACCCGGGCCCGGTCGTCACCGCATAGGCATCGAAATCTCGCATTGACAGTTTGAGCTGCCGGGCCAGGAATTGAACGGCGGCGAACAGCCGAACGGAGTGACTTTCCGTGCTGTCGGTCTCCACACACCCGACGAGCGCATCATTGTGCAGAATGGCGACGCTTCCGGCCTTGGTTGAGGTGTCTACGCTTAAGATGAGCATTTCGCGACAGGTTCCGATCGAATTGACAGTCCCAAGTCCGAATACTATACTTGCTAGCGGTCGCGGTTCCGGACCGAGGACTCAGAGCGCGAAGATCAATCCCACAGCACTCCTTTACCGACATTCTACCAAACGTGCTTCATCTTAACGAGGGAGATTTTGTCGTCTGAGAAAGGCTCAACGTTAGTTCATGGACCATGTGACTCCCATGATGCGCCAGTATTCCCAGATCAAACAGGCGCACCCGAACGCCCTTTTGATGTTCCGGCTGGGAGATTTTTATGAGCTTTTCTTTGAAGATGCCATCATCGCATCACGTGAGCTGCAAATTGTCCTGACCTCGCGCAACCGGGAAAAGGGTGTTCAGGTTCCCATGTGCGGGATGCCTTATCATGCGGCCGACAACTACATTGCAAAGTTGATCCAAAAGGGGTATCGGGTCGCCATTTGCGATCAGACTGAAGACCCCAAACTGGCTAAAAAATTAGTTCGCCGGGAGGTCACTCGTGTCATTACCCCCGGAACCGTGGTGGATTCGAACCTGCTTGAACCCTCCCAAAATAACTATCTGTGCTCTCTCTGCTTCGGGGACCGCGTTGTCGGTCTTGCCTGTGCGGACCTCTCGACCGGCGAGTTCAAGATTACGCAACTTTCCGGGGACGCCTGGGAACAGCAACTCACCGATGAGATGGAGGCACTGAGTCCGAGCGAAGTCTTGTATCCCGCCGGAGCTGCTCCTGCCACAGAGCCGCTCTTGCGCCTGGATCGGGCGCACCCGGCCCCCACGCCATTGGATGACTGGATTTTCAGTGCGGAATACACAGAGAGAGTTTTGACCCAACATTTTGGGGTGATGACCCTGGCCGGAATCGGCTCCGAAACCTTGCCCTACGCCATCCGGGCAGCGGGGGCCATTGTGCATTATCTTCGCGAAACCCAGCGGGCTGCACTCTCCCACCTGATCTCACTTTCGAACTACTGCCCAAGCGAGTTTTTGGTCCTCGATCAGATCACCCAGCGTAATTTGGAACTGGTGGACCCGCAGTTCCCTGAAAACAAGGATGCGACCCTCCTGAAAACGCTTGACGATACTTCGACGCCCATGGGCGCACGGCTGCTGAGAAATTGGATCTTGCGCCCATTGCTTGCATGGGACGCCATCGACGGGCGTTTACGAGCGGTGGAGGAATTCCGGCATTCCACCATAAATCGGGAAGAAATTCGAACTGATCTGAAAACAATCTGTGATTTGGAGCGGGTGCTGAGCCGGATCGCCCTGGGAACCGTCATGCCGCGGGAGTTGATCGCCCTAAAGAATTCCCTTTTCCATCTTCCCGTAATTAAGACCTTCATCTCCAACTATGGCTCCCCGCTCATACAGGCAATTCACAGCCGCATCGATCCTCTAGAGGATATCCGCGCGCTCATCGAATCGCAGATCAAACCTGATCCTCCTCCCACGCTTTCTGAAGGCGGGATGATCCAGGATGGGGTGCATGAGGAGCTCGATTCCCTGCGCAATATCAGTTTGAATGGAAAGACCTTCATCGCCCAACTCGAGGCCCGCGAACGGGAGCGGACGCGTATTGGCTCTCTAAAGATCAAGTATAACCAGATCTTCGGTTACTACATTGAAGTGTCCAAGCCCAACCGGGATCTGGTCCCCCCCGACTATGAGCGGAAACAAACCCTGGTTAATGCCGAACGGTTCACAACACCCGAGTTGAAGGAGTACGAAGAGAAGGTGTTGAGTGCAGAGGACCGGATCTGTGAACTCGAGAAATCCCTTTACGAAGGGATCCGGGCACGGATCGCTGCCGAAGCCAAACGGATCCGTGAGACGGCACAGGCGCTGGCCGAGCTGGACGTGCTGGTGTGCTTCGCTCACCTCGCGAATAAACACCGTTATGTGTGTCCCACCTTCAGTCAAGAAGGCGAACTCATGATCGTTGCCGGGCGGCATCCGGTGATTGAGCGGCTCTGTGAAAAGCAACGCCTGGGTCAATTCATCCCGAATGACCTCTACCTCAACTCCTCCACGGATCAGATCCTCATTCTGACGGGCCCCAACATGGGTGGCAAATCGACCTACCTGCGACAAGCGGGCCTGATCGCCATCATGGCGCAAATGGGCTCATTCGTGCCAGCGGAGAAGGCGTTGCTACCCATCGTGGACCGCATCTTCACCCGGATCGGGGCCTCTGACAATCTAGCCCGGGGACGTTCAACTTTCATGGTGGAAATGACCGAAACATCGGCCATTCTTCACTCTGCAACACCCCGCAGTTTGATCATCCTCGATGAAGTGGGGCGGGGCACGGCCACGTTCGACGGCCTGTCCATCGCCTGGGCTACCGTCGAATATCTCCATCAGAAACTGAAATCAAAAACCCTCTTCGCGACGCACTATCATGAACTGACGGAACTGGGTTCCCTTTTCCCCGGCGTCAAGAATTATCACGTTTCTGTCCGAGAGTCGGGTCATCAAATTGTCTTCTTGCGGAAGGTGGAAGCCGGACCAGCGGATAAGAGCTACGGCATCGAAGTCGCCCGTTTAGCTGGGCTTCCCCTTCCCGTGGTGGAAAGGGCGCGGGCAATCCTTCGCCGCCACGAAAGGCGAGAACAGGATGTGAGCGATGACCTGTTCTCACAATCCCTGAGCGGAGCCCACGTTAAGCGGATGGCGCAAATCCCCCTGTTTGAAGTGCCCGGAAACGGGGTCCTGGAGGCCCTGCGGGAGGTGAAGGTGGACGAACTCAAGCCCCTCGAGGCACTTAACTTGCTCAGCGAACTGGTGAAGAAGGTCCGCTCCTGACCCCATCGTTGCACCTCCTTGGATGCGGCCCGTTTCGGAGAATACACATCTTTTTTTATGAAACGAATCATTGGCTTGATGTCCGGAACCTCAGCAGATGGTGTCGATGTTGCCGTGGTGGACATCCGGGGCAAAGGGCTATCCACCCGGTTCCGGATGATAGCCTATGAAGCCGTTCCCTATTCCCGGAGTTCTCACCGGTTGATCCTCTCCTTTCTCAATGCCCGCGGGGTCTCCGTAGCGGAGATCAGCCAGCTCAATTTCCTGATTGGAAATCTTTTCGCCGAGGCTGTCCTCGACTGCTGCCGCCGCCACAACATTTCGCTGAGGTCCGTCGATTTGATTGCGTCTCACGGTCAGACCATTTACCATCAATCAGTTCGTTCTTCTTTCGGCGGGCGTCCGATCGCCTCCACTTTGCAGCTGGGGGAATCTGCTGTCATCGCTGAGCGGACGGGAATAAGCACCATTTCTGATTTTCGAGTGCGCGACGTCGCGGCGGGAGGCACTGGCGCTCCCCTCGTTCCTTACGTCGATTATCTTCTTCTCCGGAGCCGAACGAAGAACCGCGTGGCCCTGAATATTGGCGGGATCGCCAATGTCACGATTATCCCCAGGAAGGGCCGACTCGCTCAATTGCTTGCATTCGACACTGGACCTGGAAACATGATGATGGATGCCGCGGTGTCGATCCGATCCCAGAGGAAGCTGGATTTCGACCGCGACGGCGCCCTTGCAGCGCGAGGACGGGTGATCCCTCCCCTGTTACAAAGGCTGCTCAAACACCCGTTCTATCGACAGCGACCTCCTAAGGCAGCCGGCCGCGAACAATTCGGCATCGAATATACTGAGAAGATTCTGCAAGGTATGCGTTCGGCCGGTGTGGAGGACCTTCTCGCGACCTTTGCCGAACTGACGGCCCGCACTATCGTCACCGCCCTGCGGAAATTTGGTCGGCCTCGTGCCCCGATTGATGAGTTGATCGTATCAGGGGGGGGCGCCCGAAATTATTTCTTGATGTCGCGCTTGCAGTGTCTCCTGCCGAAAACCCGGGTGATGACTTCAAGCGAGGTGGGGATAGATCTAGATGCCAAAGAGGCGATAGCCTTTGCCATCCTGGCCAACGAATCCTGGCAACACCGCCCGGCCAATGTTCCATCGGTGACGGGGGCCCGCCGGCCCGTCATCCTGGGGAAGATAACACCTGCATGAAATGGAGATATCCCGGTTTCCGATCTCGCCCTGTCCGGTGGAGAACCCTCCTTTTTTTCCGCCCTGTCCCGGCCTTCATTCTTTTGGCCACGCTAGGGGGATCGTTTTCTTGCAGCCATTCCGGTTCTGACCCCCGCACGCTCGTCTTTCTACTGGAAGCGAGCCCGGTGAGTATGGACCCTCGCGTGGGTACCGACGCGTTCTCGGAACGGCTCCATCAACTTCTCTTTAATTCTCTGGTGCGGCGGGACATTCATGCCGACTTGATCCCCGATCTGGCGGTCGGCTGGGAAACGCCCGATCCGGTGACATTTGTATTCCATCTTCGCCCCCATGTTGTCTTCCACAACGGCCGCCTCCTCACATCCCGCGATGTTCAGTACACTTTTGAGAGTATCTTGAACGGGAGCGTAAATACGGTTAAGCGACGACAATACGAGATCATCTCCCGAATTCAGACCCCGGATGCGCACACCGTCATCTTCCAACTCAAGGAACCCAATGCGAACTTTCTATGGCTCCTCTCGCTTGGAGAAATCGGCATCGTGCCTGAGAATGCCGATTCAAACTTTGCGAACCATCCC
>JBAVHJ010000394.1:0-3858 GCA_049685715.1 Terriglobia bacterium
CTGCCTCCGCCCACGACGAGAAAAGGAACTGGAAAGGAGATCGGATGTGGACTGTCTCTGAGCGGCCCCCGTAGCGGTCTGCACCAGGCCACCACGTTGCCCTTCACATCTAATGCCTTCTCATGGAAGCCCCACCTGTAGCTCCGTCCTGCGTTCTTTGCGGGGCGGAGCGAGGGGGGGATACCGGTCCACCCCATGACATCCGAGCCCGCTGGCGGGGCGAAAGAATCTGTCGAATGGATCTTCGGACAACCCTACAATAAATCCCTGGCCTGTTCCTCTCCGCAATACTTTCTCTCCGCCCCCCGTTCCCCTTCTCGTTTCACGAATCAATAGAGCCCAACTCCACCGGTTGGATTCACTATGCGATATCGGGACACTGGAGTTTTTCGTGGCAGCGAGAGCGCCCTCAGAAGATCTCTTCTCCGCAAGCGGGGGCGAGCTTTATCCGAGTGCAAAGCAACGAATAGGCCGTTCGGCATAATTGGACCTGACGACATGGTTTCGCCCCGCAAGCGGGGCTCTTACATTTTCTCTCATGCTACCCCACCCTCGCTCCGCAAAGCACGCGGAGCTTCAGGTGGGGCTACATTCTGACTGCCCTTCGGGCCTGGAGCAGATTACTAGCATAGACCGACAGAACAAATTCAGACGCCTCTCCCTCTTTCTTCAGTCCCTTCAAGGGCGGAACCATTCCATTATTCCTTCATTCCATTCCAATCGATTTGAATCGAAGAGCCTAACGCTTCGTTGACGGCCGTATGTTCAAAACTCAGATTGATCTCGAGCCGGCGATCGCATCTCAAGGAATAGAGAGATCAGATCCTGTCGTCCTTTTCCGATCGGACGATTCCCGGATATTTTCTGGCCGCCGTTCGAAGGTGGTGTTTTACGCGTGGTTTCAACTTCGGAATCCGGAATAAACAATCGGCTTGAGGTACAAATCCCATCCGCGCCCCAGTGGATTCGTGTCGTCGCAATTGACGGTTCTGATAGGGTTGACTCTAGTGCAAGAGGAATACGGAGGATTGGGCAAATTCGAGTATGACGGATGGGAAGATTCCGAGATAAATCACGGCCAGCAACGAGGCGGCAATCACCACTTTTGTCGCCCATGAAATCTGGAGGGGCGCAGCCCTCTCCTCGGCCGACGCCGCATTCGATTCCTCAGGCTCTCGCATGTACATGGCGATGGTCGGCCGCAGATAGTAGTAAAGCGATGCGGCGCTGTTCAGCAGCGCGATGATGGTGAGCCAGTAGAGTTTCGAATTGATGGCAGCACGGAACATGAAAAATTTACCGGCGAAGCCGGCGGTCAGTGGAATACCACTGAGCCCCAGCAAAAACACCGTGAAGGCAGCCGCCAGCCACGGCTGCCGGTAACCGAGCCCGGAGAATTCATTGATGGTCACCCGGCGTTCGCCCGAAAGGGACCAAGCGCTGATGACCGCGAAGGCGCCCAGGTTCATGACGGAATAGGCGAGCAGGTAAAACAAGATGGAGGCTACGCCATTCGGCGTCAGAGCGGCAAAGGCGACCAGGATGTAACCGGCATGCGCGATGGAGCTATAGGCCAGCATGCGTTTGATGTTCGACTGGAGCATGGCGGCCGTGTTTCCAATCGTCATGGTCAGAACGGCCGACACCCACAACACCCAGAACCATTTCTGGTTCAACGCCGGCAGGGCCACGAAGAACACCCGCAGGAACGCCGCGAAACCGGCGGCCTTGGGACCCACCGACATCCAGCCCGCCACGGGGATCGGGGCGCCTTCATAAACGTCCGGCGTCCAGATGTGGAAGGGGGCCACGGCCACCTTGAATCCGAAGCCCACCAGCAGGAGGGCTGTTCCCGCCAGCACCAGGCGCAAATCGATGTGGCTCGTCAGCACTGCACTGGCGATCTGTCCGAGGTGAGTACTGTGTGTCGCACCATAAGTCAGGGCAATTCCATAAAGCAGGAACGCCGTGGCGAAGGAGCCCAGTAGAAAGTATTTGAGGGCGGCCTCATTGGACTTCAGGTCGGTGCGCCGGAATCCTGCCAGCACATAAGTTGAGATCGAGGTGATCTCCAGACCGATGAAGATCATGATCAGTTCGTTCGCCGCGCCCATGAAACACATCCCCACGGTGGCGAAGAGCAACAGGGCATAATATTCGCTGTGATTCACGCCCTCGCGCACCAGGTACTGGCGGGAGGAGAGGATGGTAAGCGCCGCGATAATCAAAAAAAGGAAGTTGAAGAAGATGCTGAAGGAATCGACCATGATGAACCCATTGTAATATTCCCCCTCGCCGTTGAGGAGCAGGACATTGCCCGCCAGGGCGATCAGGACCCCAATGAGGGCAAGGGTCGAGAGCCGTGACTTGTGGGGCTTTGCCGTAAATGGATCGAACAGCATCACGGCAATCCCGAACAAGGTCAGGATGAGTTCGGGAAGAATCGGCAGAATGGGAACTTGAGGCAGTGTCATGGTCAGATATTCTTCGGTCGATCGGGTCTCTCAGGTTCACCGGGCCTCAACGCCAAGGTGTGAAAGGGCCCTTCATATAAGGACGCCAAGGCTGCGGTCTTCCAAGCCAGAACCTATTTTTTCACCATTATCACCCGCGGCGTGTTCAGCAGTTTGGAAACACTGGCATCCATCTTCCGGAGAAAAAACTGGGGATAGATGCCCATCCAAAGTGCCATCACGACCATCGGGACGAGCACCCATTTTTCGCGGGCGGAGAGATCCGGCAAGGTTTTATTGACGTCGTGCGTCACCTCACCGAAGATGACCCGCTGATACATCCAGAGCATGTAAACGGCGCCGAGGATGACGCCAGTTGCCGCCAGGGTGCAATAAAGTTTTGCTTTGGCGAGAGTGGCTCCGAACGTCCCCACCAGAATCAAGAACTCGCCCACGAAGCCGTTCAACAAGGGCAATCCAATGGACGACAGGGTGATGATCATGAAGATCGTGGCCAGGACAGGCATGGGGGTCGCCAACCCGCCAAACTCACTGATCTCGCGCGTGTGGCGCCGCTCGTAAATCATCCCGACAATCAGGAACAGCGCCCCGGTTGAAATACCATGGTTCAACATCTGATACACGGCGCCTTCCACCCCCTGCATGTTGAACACGAAAATGCCGAGGACCACAAATCCCAGATGGCTCACGGAGGAGTAGGCCACCAACCGTTTCAAATCCGGCTGCACCATCGCCACCAGCGCGCCATAGATGATTCCAATCACCGCCAGGATCACGATCAACGGGGTGAATGTTTGCGTTGCCTCCGGAAACAATTGGATGTTAAATCTCAATAACCCGTACGTTCCCATCTTCAACAGCACGCCGGCGAGCAGCACGGACCCCGCCGTGGGGGCTTCCGTGTGCGCATCAGGCAACCACGTGTGCAGCGGAAAGAGAGGCACCTTGATCGCAAAGGAAACAAAAAACGCCAGGAACAGCCAGGTCTGGGTCTGCGCCGGGATCGCCAAACGGCCGCTGACGATGTTGTCGAGGATCGTGGTGAAGTCAAACGTGGGGATTCCCGTCGCGTGCGCATTCAGGAAGTACAATGAGATGATGGCCACCAGCATCAATGCCGAGCCGACCGCGGTGTAAATAATAAACTTGACGGCAGCATAAATCCGCCGCCCGTGTCCCCAAATCCCGATCAGAAAATACATCGGGACCAACATGACTTCCCAGAAGACGTAAAACAGGAACAAATCGAGGGACGCAAACACCCCCACCATGCCGGCTTCGAGCAGGAGGATGAAGATGAAGAACTCCTTGACGCGGTGGTCGATCCCCTTCCAGGAAGCCAGCACCGAAATCGAAGTCAGAAAACTGGTGAGCAGGATCAGCC
>JBAVHJ010000395.1:0-5898 GCA_049685715.1 Terriglobia bacterium
AGACGGTCCTCCCGGATACATTAGAGCAACTTCACGCCCATATGGGAAATATGGAAGCCTTCTAAAAGCATGAGATTAGAGAACCCGGCCTTCGTCAGCATCCGGCGCACTGTTCGATTCTGGGATGCAGTTGTCCGAATCTGAAATGGCCTCCCACCATACGCAGCGGTTCATCACCCTCATTTGCCTCCCCGAATCCGTTCCTTTCAGCCGGGGGTTGAGAGCAAGCCAATCTCGAATGAAGTCCCTTCACGGATCGTTGTGACTTTTTGCGGTTTTCTCAGTCTAATGCAATAGGAGCAGGCCCATTCAATACAGTTTTCCGGCTGAAAGGCGCTGAAAGCGCCCGGCGGCGCGAGGTGGATCATGGATACTCTATGGAAGGATATTCAATTTGGTTTCCGGATGCTGCGGAGGAGACCCGGTTTCACTGCCGTTGCCATTATCACTTTGGCGCTCGGCATGGGTGCCAACACGGCGATCTTCAGCGTGGTGAATGCGGTCCTCCTGCGGCCGCTTCCCTACAAAGAGGCTGATCGGCTCGCCGTGATACTGCACCGTGGTCATAACCCCGTGGCGGCTGCAAACTTTGTTGATTGGCGCCATCAAAATCACGTCTTTGAATCCATGGGCGCCGCAGAATACTGGACACCCAACTTGACCGGTATCGATCAACCTGAGCACCTATGGGCCCTGAAGCAGACTTCAGACATTTTCCCGTTACTAGGAGTTCCACCCTTGATCGGACGTGTCTTTCTTCCGGAAGAGGATGAGCGAGGAAAAGAGCACGTTGTCGTCTTAAGCTATCGCCTGTGGCAACGCCGCTTTTCTGGCGACAAGAATATTCTCGGTCAGACCGTGGCTCTCGACGGCGAGAACTATACCGTCGTCGGTGTCATGCCACGGCACTTCATGTTTGCCCCGTTTTGGGCCACCAAGGCTGAGCTGTGGGTGCCCCTGGCTCTCGGTGACCGAGTCACAAATCGAGGTAGCAATAGCCTCCGTGTATTTGCACGCCTCAAGTCCGGCATTACCTTGGACCAAGCAAGAAGCGAAATGGCTGCCATTACCGGCCGGTTGGAAAAAGAATTCCCGGGCACGAATCGGGACGTGACGGTTCTCCCTTTGAAGGAAAAAGTGGTGGGACGCGTTCGCCCGGCACTTCTGGTGCTACTGACCGCAGTGGGGTTTGTTCTGCTGATTTCGTGCGCCAATGTCTCCCATATGTTGCTGGCCCGCGCCGCGGATCGGCAAAAGGAGATTGCGATCCGCACGGCGCTGGGGGCCGGGCGCTCACGGATGGTCCGGCAGTTTCTGACCGAGAGTCTTGCACTCGCTCTGATGGGAGGTGGAGTGGGCCTGTTACTTGCCATGTGGGGAATCCGGGTTCTGGTTGCCCTCAGTCCGGCCACCCTTCCCCGCGTTGAAACCATTGGGCTCGATGGCCGGGTGTTTCTTTTTTTGCTGGGCGCCACAATCCTGGCGGGCCTCGCCTTTGGTCTCGTACCTGCCCGGCAGGCATCCACACTCGACGTGAACGACTCGCTCAAGGAAGGCGGGCGTGGATTGAGCAAAGGGATTCATCGCAGCAGGTCGTGCAGCCTCCTGGTCATCTCCGAGTTTGCGCTGGCCCTGGTGTTGTTGGCAGGCGCGGGGTTGATGGTCCGCAGCATCATGGCCCTCCAGGCCATCGATCCGGGCTTCAATCCGGGCCATCTCCTGACGATGGTGGTTTCCGTCGCCGGTTCACAAGAAGTGGAACCTCATCGACGGGCCACCTTCTACCTGGAGGTGCTTCAAAGGATCCGCGCCATTCCGGGCGTGGTGTCCGCCAGCGCGATCAACCATCTCCCGCTTGCGGGCGATATCTGGGGGTGGCCCTTTGCCATTGAGGGTCGTCCCCTCCCGCACCCCGGCGAATCGCCGACCGCCGTCTACCGCGTTGTTCTGCCGCGTTATTTTGACACCATGAACATCCCCATCATCCGTGGGCGGGACATTGGCCCGAACGACACCCCCGGTGCGCCGGGAGCGGTTGTTATCAATGAACGGTTGGTTCGCGAGTGCTTCCCCGGTGAAGATCCGATCGGGAAGCGCATCACCCTCGATGATCCACCCAAGGTTCCTTCATGGTTCACCATTGTAGGGGTGGTGAAAGACGCCAGGCAGGAAGACTGGACGGGGATCCCTGAAAGTGAGATCTACCTGCCTTTCCTGCAAAACCGCCCCCTGCTTGAAAATCCTGCGTCGCCGTTTGCCTACCTGACGGTGGTCGCCCGCACGAGTGGAGAGCCCGCAGCCATCGCCCCTTCCCTCGAGAGAGAGATCTGGTCGGTCGACAAGAGCGTGACCATTTCTCAAGTCCAGACGATGGACCAGGTCGTCGCCGAATCCAATACTCAGCCGCGCTTCTACCTGCTCCTGCTCAGTGTATTCGCTTCGGTCGCGATGGTTTTAGCAGCCGTGGGGATATATGGGGTTATAAGCTATTCCGTGAGCTCCCGCACTCATGAGGTGGGGGTGCGTATGGCTTTGGGGGCACAGGCCCGAGATGTACTCAAGCTGGTGGTGGGCCAGGGTTTGCGGCTCGCTTTGATCGGGCTGGCCATCGGAGTCATGGGGGCCTTGATCTTGACCCGCTTGATGAGGGGACTGTTATATGGAGTGAGCGCAACCGATCCCGTAACCTTCTCCGTGATCACATTGGCCCTGGTGGGCGTGGCCCTGCTGGCCTGCTACCTGCCGGCCCGGCGAGCGACCCGCATCGATCCGATGGTGGCGTTGCGCTCTGAGTGAGCCCGCAAGATATTGAGAGCCCCGTCTCACCGCACAGAGCCCGCCGCGGCGTCTGTTCGTGCCTGCCCTCAACCTGGATTCTCCCTCCAAAAAAATCGCTTGACCCTGGAATTGATTCCAACCTTTATAATGTCCGCATGACACCTCAAGAGACCCAGAGCGGATGCATGAGCATTGGTGAATTGGCGAAAGCCGCGGGTGTAAGTCCGGATACCTTGCGGCATTATGAAAGAAAGGGCGTGCTGCCGCGGGCCGTGCGCCTCCCCAACGCGTATCGTCAATTTCCGTCGGTGGCGCTGGACCGCGTTCTCCTGGTACGAAGGGCCCTTTCCCTGGGATTTACGATCGATGAGTTGGCCCGTATCCTGTGCGTCAAGGAACGCGGCGGCGCACCCTGCCGGCAGGTTCGCGATCTGGCCGCAAAGAAGCTCTCGGAAATCGAACAGCGCCTCCAGGAGATTCGAACTCTGCGCCGTGAGTTCCAAACCCTCTTGAAAGATTGGGACCGGCGCCTTGCAAAAACACGGTCCGGTCGGGCTTATCTCCTGGAGACCCTGACGGGGAAGGAAGCGACCCCACGAGCCCATTTACCCCGTCCCGCTTTTCAACGGATGAAGCATTTCAAAAGGAGGAAAAGACAAAATGAAACGTAAACAATTTCTGGTATTCATGGTGGTCTCGACCCTGCTCATGACGGGCCCCGTCCTGGTTCTTGCACAGGCCTCGCAGGAATCAAAATCCGGCATGGAGAACAGTCCCATGCACCAAAAACACATGGAAGAGATGAACAACCGTGGCAATCACGCCATGGGCTTCGATCAAGCCAAGACCACGCATCATTTCACCTTGCTGGCCGACGGAGGGGCCATCCAGGTGGAAGCCAAGGATCCCAAAGATACTACCAGCCGCGATCAGATCCGGCTGCATTTGAGCCGGATCGCCAAGATGTTTTCGGATGGCGATTTCTCAATGCCCTTTGCGGTCCACGCCCAGATGCCAACCGGTGTCGAGACATTGAAAAAGCTGAAGGCTGAAATCAACTATAAGTATGAGGAGATAAAAACGGGGGCGCGCGTCCGGATCTCAACAGCCAACCCGGAGGCCCGTGCCGCCATTCATGACTTCCTGAAATACCAGATCAACGAGCATCAGACCGGCGATTCCTTGAAGATTCAATAGATGCGAGGAGGCAGTCGCTTTAGGCCCGAAGGGCTGTCAGATTGTAGCCCCGTCTGAGCCCCGCGCTTTTTCTTCTTGCGGGGCGAGGGCGGGGTACCAATTGAGAGAAAATATGAGAGCCCCGCTTGCGGGGCGACGGGATCATTCAGAATTCATGAATTCATTTGTGGCTGATTTTTGCATGCTCAGTGTGCCCACTCAGCACCCCGATCCATGATGTCCCATCCTGTTTAGCGCGATTAGAGATTCCCTCGAGGGCCACGGCTCGTTCTTTTTCTCGTTCTCATGAACTTCACCTGCTTCTGTCACCCCGCAAGCGGGGCTTGGGCTTTTTTCGCGTGAGTACCCCACCCTCGCTCCGCACAGGACGCGGAGCTCAGGCGGGGCTACAATCTGACAGCCCTTCGGGCCTAAAGGGACAGCCGCCTTGCTCGAAAAGCATCTACTAATGGGAACCGAATCCCCCTCTTCCTTCCCCATAGGATGGTGTCGATCGAGCGGAAGAACTTACTCATGCCGTAATCGCCGGCGGTCCGCGGTCGGTTCAGCCAGTCGATGCTGCCGTCGGCGCGGGCGATGTAGCCGTCTGCGCTCGTTGCGATGTAGACGATGATTTTTCGTGATTTCTTTCTGGTCGCATCTTTTCCTGGTTTCCTCATGATGAATCCTTGGCAAGTGCCAGCCCCAAGCCTGTTGAGAAGCTACTCTCCGGGTTCACCGGTCGTTGGCGGATCGGATGTTTCCTCGGTGAAGATGATGAGATAGCCGTCCGGGTCGCGCACCGCAAATTCACGCCGCCCATAAGAGTAGACATCGGGACCCCACTCGATGGGCAGGCGACCTTTCAGGTCGTCGTGGAGACTCTGTACATCGGTGGTCTCCAGGTAAAGTTCGGCATAGCCGATTTGGACCGGGTACTCCGGGGTCGGGACGAACACGCCAATGCTCACGCCCTCGCGGTCGAGAATAGCAAACGTGGGGTTCTCTTCGGGCCACAGCAGGTTGACGCAGAAACCCAGCGTGTCGCGATAAAAAGCCAGGCTGCGCTGAAAATCTGCGACGGGCAGTCGAGGGGTGATGCGCGTGAATGTGGGCATGAGGGAGACAGGCTCTTTGATCCGGACAAGCCGAAACGAGAACGAATCTTATTAGGAATACAGGAAACCAGGGGATTGTCGATGAAACGGTCTTCAGCTTCAAGGGTCCTAACTTCCTCTATTCCTGGTCTCCTCATGAAAGATATTTCTTTGCCATGGTCGGCACAAATTTCGATGTTAGATCCTTAATGATCTAAAGTTCAATGCAAGACGGGAGCGGATCGACGGCAGAGTGACATCAAGCTGTGAGCTGTTCCGGCGCCGGGGCAATCTGAGTGCCCTGGGCCGTGACGAGGCGCCATTCACCTTGCTGATCCACATAAACATGGGTGTAGCGGCTGCTCGCGGTAAAAGGGGATGTCTGAGAACCGGCCCTTCATTTGGGTGCGGCCGGTGATCACCGCAGTCGTCTGATAAAGTCGCACGCGGCGGTCCGCGGGCTCAATCGAATCGAACTTGAGCTGGCCCGAGCCCACGAACGCGAGCAGTGACGACTTGGTAATCTCCGATCCGCTCATGACGTCGATCAGCATGAAATCGTCGGCCAAAACCCTGTCCAGGCCGTCCGTGTCGGCCTCGAGAAGTGCGCTGAAAAACCGGCGCTCGGCCGCCAGAGAATCCAATTCAGCATTCATGTGACAATTTCCTCCATATCTGTGTGCCGGCCGATATCTGGACCCTCTCTTGAATGAGCGGCAGAGCCGCATGCAGTATCGGCCCGCAGAGGCGGGTCACTGCACTTGATCATCATCACTAGTGAGCAGGGAGGAGGTGGAGGAGCATTCCAACAATTCCTCCCATAAGCACCAGCCACGCGGAGTTCAAT
>JBAVHJ010000396.1:0-8928 GCA_049685715.1 Terriglobia bacterium
ATCTGAACAATCCCCCCCAGGGAATCCAGATCCTGCCGCAGATCGTCAATGGAGGCGGATACAAAACCCAGACCATCGTTCTCAGCACCTCCACGGGTCCCGGCGATGTGTTCATCAACTTCTTTGATGAGAGTGGAAGCAGTGTGCCGCTGGCGTCGATCCAGTAACGCGGCTTTCAAGGGGAGACCATAATCCGGAATCTGATGGCGGTACCTTAACTTGCGTCGATGAATTCCTGATTCCACGGGCACTGGATGGGACACCACTTAGGGAGTTCGTCGGACAAGAAGTCAGAACAATAAAACCAAACTGGTCTAACTGTGATGGAGGATGGTGGAAGTCAACAGCAAAAGTTGACTTCCACCATGGTGTGCAGAGAACAGTTCGGCAAGGCTGATACTCACGTGAACTGTAGACTTGAAAAACAGCACGACATCCCACCCTGGAGGAAACCAAGACATTCCCTCTTAGGTTGACCCTCTACTCTGAATTCATTCTTACGCGTGGTCCGCTGAACCACGACAAGCATTGGAACATGGTTATTCCACTCCTTTGATGCGTGGATGTCAGTACCACAACAGGGGCCTCGTCCCCCTTCATGCCGAATTGAGGCCGTGGTCTCCGAGAATACTGCAAGGCACCCTTGAAAAGTGTCGGTCCATTGTGCCGATCTCCCACGGCCGCTACAACCGTGTCAAACTTACAACAATTGTCCAGTGGATACCCTTCAAAGTTGGCGAATTGGGATGATTCGTTCTGGGGAGAGATTAAAAAAAATTGAACCAGCTATATCAAACCCGGGTCGAGGAGACCCTATATCCACGAAGGAAGAAACTTCATAGTCGGGGAGGTGTAGTTACATTCCAAAACACAAGAGCAGCGATAAAGACCTATACTGAAACAGCCTAACCCTCTGCCATACCCACCCTCTGAACTAAAAAGGCATTGGATCGCCCAATAGTATCTTGTGGTGATCCTCGCCTGGACCGTCCAGCATCCATTGGGGATTTCCAGTGGTCTACATTTGTATAAGTAATGGTGTTTGTTAGTATTCCGACCCCCAACGATACATCCTTTACTCCTATTGTATTTCCCCTTCAATGGTGAAAAATTCCTGCAGCAAACCCATCCGTACCCCTCTATCTTCGTCCAGTTCATCAATCACCGGTAATTTGGCATGCGACTTGCTGGATTTTAGTTAGTCGTAAGTGAACTGAGAAATAAGGAAAAGAAAGGCTGAGCCCACCTCTCAGTTCCCGTTGTAGAAAACGAGTTGATTTCATGTTCCTTTGTCGTCGATATAAATATGCACTTTTGATGTAGAAATCCGTCCGACAAGGAGCAGTTTTGAGGAGTTTGCAATTATTGAAGTTCGGTAAGCTTACTGCTTCTAACCCCAAGCCAAATTCTACCGACTGATGGGGTTCTGCTTTGGAAAGAACCAATAATAAAAGTTAAACACTCTGGAGGAAGATATGCAAAGGGTAGCGGCAAAGGCGAAAAAGAACATAGTAAGAAGCAAGATCAAACTCAGTAAATTGATTGCAGGCGCTTTCTCCACAGGACTCGTGGCGTTAATGATTGCATTCGCCAGCCAGCTTGTCTGGGCGCAATTAGGATTTGGCCCGGATCCCCCGCCCCCGCCAGGCTCCCTCAAGCTAGTTCAAGTGCCCGTGCCTGCCAATCTGTCAAACTACGTTGTAGACAAGCAGGCCGCCATTGTGCTGGGCAAGGCCTTGTTCTGGGAACATCAAGCAGGCAGCGACGGTTTGGCCTGTGCCAGTTGTCATTTCCATGCGGGAGCAGACAACCGGACGAAGAACCAGATCGACCCAGACCTCCGAAACACTCAAGGTAGCGCCTACATCCCGGCCTTTCACCTCACAGCTTCTAACAAATTGAACAAGGTTGGACCCCCGCCGGGTGGCGGTCCCAACTACACTCTAAAGTCAGCTGATTTCCCATACCACCAGCTTTTAGATCCTCAAGACCGGAATTCGGCTGTCATTTTTGACACCCCTGATGTCACTTCTTCGCAGGGTGTTTTCCACCGGGATTTTATGGAGCTGGTCCAGACCAAGAAAAATCATAAAACAGCGAAGGAAGTGTGTTTAGTCCAGCCGACGTTTTTTAGTGTGAAAGGGGTCAACGTAAGGCAGGTGGAACCGCGGAATACCCCGACAGTTATTAATGCAGCTTTCAACTTCCGCAATTTTTGGGATGGCAGGGCCAATAACATTTTCAACGGAAGAAATCCGTTCGGCCTGAGAGACACGAGTGCGGGTGTGGATCCCACCAACAGCATCTTGGCGCCGGATGCAAACGGCAATTTGATCCCCGAGCCCGTTGCCATACCGGACGCCAGTTTGGCTTCGCAGTCCGTGGGCCCGATTTTGAGCAACCTGGAAATGTCCTGTAATGGCCGCACCTTTGAAAACGTCGGCCGGAAGTTACTCAGTGGCATCCCCAGGCCGTTGGCCAACCAAGATGTGGCTAAGGATGACAGTGTGTTGGGTCCCTACAGGCATCCGTCAGATGGCCTCAAGACAAGTTACAAGGCCCTGATACAGAAGGCCTTCAACTCGAAATACTGGAGTTCCAGCAAGCTGACTCCCGATGGATATACTCAGATGGAAAACAACTTCCCGCTGTTCTGGGGTCTGGCGATTCAACTGTACGAGTCGACACTGATCTCGGACGACACTCCTTTTGACCAATTCATGGACGGGAACCCGGCGGCCATGACAGCTCAACAGCAACGCGGGTTCCAAGTCTACCTGGGCAACGGAGGGTGCATCTTTTGCCACAAGGGAGCCGAGTTCACTGGTGCAGCGACGTCCATGCAAGTTGCGAAGCTTCAAGGCGCACAGGTGGAACATATGGTGATGGGTGATGGAGGGGTTTCACTGTATGACACCGGTTTTTACAACATCGGGGTTCGGCCGCCATCAGAGGACATCGGTCTTGGGGGAAGCGACGCGTTTGGAAACCCCCTTTCGTGGACCCGACTGGCTGTAGCGACTGCTGCGGCTGACCCAAGCAAATCACAATTTGGCGCTACGATTCTTCAAGTTCCGCTCGACAATATTTTGATCAACACTTGCAATTTCCAAGTTTTTCCCTGTGTCCCCATTACGGGGACATTCAGGGATGCAGTTGATGGGGCCTTCAAGGTGCCCACCCTCCGCAACGTGGAGCTGACCGGCCCCTATTTCCACAATGGAAGTCGGGCTACACTGGAGCAAGTCGTTGAGTTTTACAAGCGCGGTGGAGACCGTAGGGGACCCGATGGAAACGACACCACCGGGTATGGACTGAATTCCACCAACATGGCACCCAATGTCTTTCCTCTTACCCTGACATCACAGGATGAGGCTGATTTAGTGGCTTTCTTGATGGCCCTCACGGATGAACGCGTCCGGTGGGAGAAGGCGCCATTTGACCATCCGTCGTTACAAATCCCAAGCGGGCATCCAAACGACGAGCTTAAAGTAGTTGAACAAGGAAACACAGGACAGGCCGTGGATGATTTTGACAATGTCCCGGCGGTTGGCCAGCTTGGACGATCGAAGAAACAGGGGCCCTTGATGCCCTTTTCAGCAGGTTTGAAATGAGAGGCACAGGGTTTGACCAACATCTTTGGACAAATTTAGATTCCAATAGGAGCACCACCATGAAAAGCGTAGCAAGTAAAATGAATGCACCGACAGATAGGCACACTCCACTGAAAAGGGCAAACCGACTTCTCAAGACCTCGCTCATCATGACGATGGGGTTGATCTTGTGCGCGACTTGCATTCATGCGCAGCTCCCCGTTCGAACCTCTTCCCCCTTTAGCATCGTGGGGTTCATTCAAGCTGCCACCTTGGATGCGCCGGGAGACGTCATGGCGGGGGGCACGCTCAAGGTGAACGGGCAAGTGGTCACCATCCCCCGCAATACGCTGTTGGAGATGCCGGCAGCGACAATAAGCTGGGCGGAGCTGTTCGCGCTCGCTCCCAAACCTTACGGCCTCGGCACGGGCCCCTCGCCCGTTTCAACGACCCAAATGCAAGCCCAGTCCGGCCTCGCCATGGCCGACCTCCCGACCCCGCTCACCACCTTTGAAGTGACGGTGTTGGGCAACCGCATCATTGACCCGATTTTGCACACCGATCGGTACATTGCCGGACTGGTGTTTCTCGCGCAGCAATCGCTCAACATGGGGCAGGGGCATATCAACTTCATCGACTACACCAAGGGAGAGATCCGCGTTGGTGGAACTATCAATGACCCCACAACGGGCACCCGGGTGCAGATCAATGATCCGCTGGGTCGGTTTGGCCTGGCGCATTCACCGGACCTACGCTTTACAATCGACGAGGACAATCCGACGGTTCATGCCAGTTCGAGCTATCCCATGTGCATTCCTCGAGTGGCGCCAACTGCAACGGCGTTTGACCCTCTCTGCCCGGAAACTAATCGGCCGAGAGACCCGGCAACAGGCAACCCCCAGACTGTCTTCAATATGCCGCCGCCGCCCCCACAAATTAACCCGACGACAGATGTGGCTGTGATCACGGCAAACCCCAAGCCGGGTGACGCCCCCGATTCGACCCGGCAGATGCCCTTTGAAGTGGGCGATTACGTGACGTTTAATGGCACGCTGGTGAATGATCCTGCTCTTGTCAACCCCGCCACCGGAATCTGTAATCTGCCCTCTGGCAGCACGGCATGCCCAACCATTATCTCTGCCTGGAACTTGGTTGGCAGTGTGGGAGCCTTCACCTGGCCCGGTACCCTCCCTGCCTATGTCGACATTGAGGTGATGCTGCTGGGCGTTGCTGGTGACCCCAACCCGCTCCTTCCCCAGGAAGCCGTCGAGAAACTGGTGATGATCGGTTTCACCACGGATTTCATGTCGCTGGTCGATTCGTGGGCCATAGATAGGGATAATTGCACCGGTGGCACAAAGGATCGGTACCTTGTTACCGGAAACCCCTTCGGCCCACCGCTGGGAGCGCTCAAGGGTCGCTTCAAGACGCGAACCGTGGTCGGCAATTTCCTGCCCGCCACTCGCGAGATGCGGGCGGTCAGCCGCACGATTATGGGCGGTGCCATATACGCCGGCGTGTTCGACAGTACAACCTCTCCCTCTGCACCGGGGAACCCGATCCCGGCGGGTCTGCACACTTACGCCAATGGACTGCTGGCAGGCCAGTACCACGCCCCCAACTTTACCTTCGTCTTCCCGGAGAATCTGATCCTGGGAAGCCCACAGGTTCCTCTCAACTTACAGGATTTTGGATTCCTGGTGAACGGAGAGGGACCTTATTTCCCAGTGGACGCGACACTCTTTGGATTACCGGCAAACTCCTCGGTGTCCTCCGGACAGCTGACTCCGTGGCCAGGAAACTTCAATGTAACGGCTGGTTGCGGCCCCGGGAACGTCACCAAGATGCCTATCCCTAACGCCGGTGCTCCACGAACGGTGGCCTCAGGTGCTACGGTGACGCTCGATGGAAGCGCCAGCTTCGATCCGAACAATCTCAATCCACCCCTCCCGCTGACCTATCTCTGGCTTCAAGTCGCAGGCCCGACGGTGCAACTCTCTGATCCCACGGCTGTAAAGCCGACTTTCACTGCACCCATCGTTCCTGCCGGCAACTTAGCTACAACCCTAGCATTCGACTTAGCGGTTAACAATGGAGTCGGAAGTTCGGGAATCGCCACCACCACGGTCACGGTCAGCCCAATAAGTAATCCTCCGGCTGGGGACAACGTTACGATCCTTTCCGCGGTCTATAAGACCTCTAAATCGTTACTCAACGTGAACGCAACGTCGTCGGATCAGAGTGGAGCCGCGCAGCTGACGCTTCAGATTCCGAACCATGCTCCGGTCCTTATGTCGAACCAGCAGCCACTATGCTTACCGCTGTGCGCACCAAACAGTTACTTCGTGGTCGTAACCGGGGTGAATCCCATTCCAGCCAGTATCACCGTGGTCTCCAGCGAAGGCGGCAGCGCCACCTCGCGGATCACGAAGATAAAGTAGGTCTTAGAATGGCATGGTCATTCGCAGTCACTCGGCGGGTGAGGCGCCAAGGGGTTCTTACCCCTTCCCCTTCACCCGCCGGCTGTTCACTTAATAGGTCCGCCTCAACTAGCTTCCTGAAGCACACAGAGGAAATTCCCCGATGAAGAACAAGGTTTGCAGCAACCAGGGTGAGCGTATTCGCTCCCCCTTTCGAAGAGGTCGATTTACTCCCTTTTTGATGTGCGTGGCAGTCTTTTTTTCATTTCACGCCTTCGCCACCGCAGGCACCTTTGAGATTCCGGTGGTACGCAACGACGCGACCGTGAAAGTGGGATTAGCGCTGACCAATAGCGGCACTTCCCCGGCCGACGTGCAATTACGGGGTTTTTCCAAAGACCCCAGTTCAGGCTCGCGCTTTATCACATCGGTCGCCACCTCCGTCACGATCCCTCCGCTGGCGCAGGTGTCGAAATTCTTGAGCGAGTATGATCCGCGATTCGAAGGATTTGTCGGGGGCTGGGTTGAGATCAGCTCCTCCAGTTCCGACGTCCATGCGATGTTTCTGAATTCCCCCACCAATCTCCTCGCCTTTGCGGGCTTTTCCGATCCCGCGGCAAGTGCTACCGATTTTGTCCTTCCCGAATCCAAAGTGGATCCCCTGGGGGATTTTGAATTCCTGCTCATCAATGACAATCCTGCACGGGCCAATGTCACCCTGGAGTTCATCGACACCGCCTTTTACCAGTTCAACAGGAGCGTTACTTTAGAGCCGCAGGAGGCCTTGGACAGCAAGGTTCAGAGTTTTTTTCCAAAGCTCGTGGATTTTCCTGGAGTGCCGCTGGGAAATGGTTACATGACTGTCCACTCTTCTCAACCCTTGACCCTTTATCAGCAAATCTCCAATCCTCAACTCATGGTCGGCCAGTCTCCCCCTCCGATGACCACCGGTTCAACCCGGCTCTTCATGCCGCAGTTTGTGGCAGGACCAGGCTGGTTCACGGAGGTCAGCCTGGTCAACCCCGGGCTCTCCGCTTTCGAAGCCACGGTGAGCCTCTTTGATGAGCAGGGGAAGCTGGTGGTGAACGGCGTCCAGAGAAACCCCGTGAGGATCATCGTCCCCAACCAGGGGCAAGTGGTGGTTCAAGGCAAAGTGCTGTTTGGCATCACGGGACCCGGTCTGGTAGTGGGGTCTATGGAGATTTCCTCGCCGAGTGGGGCGATCATGGGTTCCGCCGTGATTGGAGACGGCTCGCAGGGGCGCTTTGCCACGGCAGTTCCTGTTCTCGGCCAAACTTATTCTGAGGCGGTCTTTGCGCAGGTGGCCTCAGGAGATGCTGGGGGGGTTGGCTACTGGACCGGGCTAGCTATTCAAAACCCCAATAGCTCGGCCGCCACAATACAGATCGTGGTGTATTCCCCGACCGGGGGCCTCACGGGGCAGGGTGCGGTGACTATCCCAGCCGGTGGACGAATCTCCAAACAATTGGTGGAACTCATTCCTGGATTCGCGCCGCAATTGGGCGGACATATCCATATCGTGTCTTCACTCCCGGTTACAATGCTAGAGATCTTCGGAAATGGACGGCTCGACTTCCTCACCACCGTGACCGCATCGGTGATCCGCTAACGAGTTCCCTGTTCTGGAGTCGAGGGAAAGTACACTAATTGTCCATTCAACAAGAACCCACTGGTGACGCGCGCCCGATTCTCAAAATAGTTGATGATTCTGCGAGGCCACACTCCCCTCGGGATTTTTTGCTGATCGAATTGCAAGGAGGCAGTGAATTGCCTCATAGAGGACAGGTTGACAACCATCGTAACGATCCCAACCTCACATCTGAGAACTTGTCTTTGTACCTCTCCCTTAAGCGTTCCTTCAGAATAACGTCCATGGCCCTTCTTTTCAAAACCCCTTCCACCAGGAAAGCCCTTGGTACAATTCCAGTCGTTTTGACTGCTAAATTACAATCGTTATAGTTGATGTCGTTGAAAACCATCCCACGAACCTTGAGATGTGTTTCATATTGAATCATCTCATGCCAACATGTTTCAAAACGAACCTTGATAGGATCATCTCCGGTCGCTTAGGAGGGTCCACGAACTCCAACCAGCAGCTCTCCACTAAAGAGGCTCCGGTCAGTAAGTTGACCTCTTGCAGATCGTCAAGAAATCATCTGAGACTAAGACACTCTCCTAACTACGGGCAGGAATACTCATCTAATCTAAAATAGTTCGTGCTTAATAAGAAATAGTCTGCTAAAATCTGCGCATTACAACATAAATGCCAGGGGAAATTCATAACATACCCAGAAGATTGAGCATGGGTAGATCATAGAGGCGAAGAGCGGGTTGCTGCGTCTATTAAGTTCCAGCGTCAAGACAGAATTCTGAATTTCAGGCGAGAGGGACGGTCTACAATTATGCCCGCTGAAAGGTTTCGTGCGGTCTTTAGTTGAATGGTGGCTCGCGAGATTTTCTTTACACCGAAGTCCCCGGAGGGATCAGAATCTCGTATTGCATGAGATCCAATCCTCCTGCTGTCATTCAGAATTCGGAACTCACAACAAGATTCGGCAGCCTTCAATCTTGAATTGATCTTGTGAATTTTCCAGGCGAAGAACCCGGTTCTGCCCGGAGCCTTTGAATGGATTCACGTCCTTCCCCAAATCCGACACCTTGGAATCTGTTTCTTATTTTCCTTGCCTTGGTGATAGGCCTCTCGGCGACAGGCTACATCTACTATTCACATCAACGCGAAGACATCAGGAAAAACGCAATTGACCGCCTCGAAGCTATTGCCGATTTGAAGATGAGGGAGATTTTCAATTGGCGTGAAGAGCGCCTCGCTGACGCACGTTTTTTCCACGAGAACTTGCAATTCATAAGGTCCATGGATCGCTTCTTTAAAAATC